>NZ_KZ672986.1:2042-52302 GCF_002964605.1 Vallitalea okinawensis | reverse complement strand
TAGAATTAAATTCTAACGAAATCAAAGTTTATTTCTTGGGTATGTGTTACACTGTTCAGTTTCCAATGTTCTAAATTGTCATCTGTTGTTTTCGCAACAGAATTATATTCTATCAAATGTTTCGACATTTGTCAATAAGTTTTTGATATCAATTGTAATAATTTGATTTTTATTATTAAATATTGTAATCAATTCACTTTATTTACTTTTATGTCGTTTTGTGTTGTTTTCCTGACAACGAAGACTAGTATATCATCTCTCTCCTACACTGTCAACAGCATATGTAAAGTTATTATTTTCAATCAATTTCTATAATTGATGAAAATCATATTATTAAATAAAATTCAATAGAATAGTTTCTAAAAAGCAAATCAATTGCATATTAACATTCACAATAGCGAAGGGACTCTACACCCCTTCGCCATAGTTACCTTTCTTTTATTGACTCATATCATAGATACTTCTAATACAGATATGATCACTAAGCCATTCTCGATTAATATTTTCAGGTAAAGTATCTTTAGATACATTAATTATTCTCCCAATATCTTTATTCATATCAAAGTAATTATCCTCTAATACTATATCCATATCTTTAAAATCAATTTCTATATATTTCGCATAATTAATTGTTTTAAAGCTGAGTGTAAAGTCTTGACCATTATCAATGACTTCAAATGAAATTTTGGGATCTAAGAATTTAAAATATTTAGGTTCAGTAAATAGGGTACTACCACTACCTATAATTTGATCATCGCATATTAAATAATAATCCATATAGGTAGAGAACCTCTCTTCTTTTGTTAAAAGGTCATTACTAAAGTCTAATGAATCCATATATTTAGATGATAATTGCTTAACTTCAGCATCAATTGTATCACTGTCTAATACTTCACCATTATTCTTTCTTAAATACCATTTTATCTGACCTTTAAAAGTATCAAGTGTTTCATTAGCAACTGCAAAGCGAACTATTGAGTCGGTATCTTCTACAGATAACATGATAGGAGCAAAAAATCTTTTTGCAAAGTAATGTAATGCTTTCCATCTCCCGTAATAATCAATACTAGCCCAAGAGGCTACAGGCCAACAGTCGTTTAATTGCCAATATATCGCTCCCATACATCTATTTCTATTTCTTCTCCAGTGCTCAACACCGTATTTAATAGCCTCTGCTTGTAGTAATTGTGAAGTATAAAGTAAAGAATCAAAGTTCTTAGGATATTTAAAGGTTTGAGCTAAGTACCCTAAAATTCTACCATTAGCTTGGCCATTCTTTTGATGATTTTCCATGACATAAGAAAAAATGTTTCTGTCTTCAGGCAGCGTAAACGATTCAACTGTTTTCAGACATGGAAATGATTGGAATCCAAACTCAGAGCAGAATCTAAAGTAATATTTACGATACTCTTTAAAGGGTTTTAATCGATGCCACACTTCCCAATAATGAACATCACCTCTGTTTTCATCATTTGGATGATCAAAAGATCCACCTGAAGAAGGTGAAGCAATCCAATAGAATCTATTAGGATCATGTTCTTTCGCTACTTCAGGTAATATATATTCAAATTGCTTAATATAATTCGCCTTTAATTTAGGATCTGTACCAAATCCCATATCCCAGTCTGTCCATCCCCACTCTAATTCATTATTTCCGCACCATAATCCTATACAGGGATGATTCCTCAATCGTTTGATATTATCTTCTGTTTCTTTTTTAATATTTTCAATAAAATCATCTGTCAATAAATAGGGTGCACAAGCAAAGAGTAAATCTTGCCATACAATCAATCCCATTTCATCACATAGCTCATAAAAATAATCATCTAAGAAGTAGCCGCCGCCCCATGTACGAATACAGTTAAAATTGACTTCAATACATTGCTCAAGCAGTTTTCTTGTTCTCTCTTTATTACATCTCGTTATAATACTATCTTCTGGGATATAGTTAGCCCCCATTGCAAAAATTGATAGTCCATTAATCTCAAATTCAAAGGATTGACCCCACTCATCTTTTTCTTGCTTGACAGATAGGGTCCTTAAGCCTACTCGACATTCATATGTATCAAGAGTTTCATCCTCATTTTTTAATATAACTTCCACATCGTATAGAGGTTGCTGTCCATAGCCATTAGGCCACCATAATTCTGGGGATGAGATTTCAATAGATAGTTTTTCCTTTTCCTCTTTTAACGCCCTTACCGCCGTCATTATTTCGCCACTTGGTGATGTCACATTGACTGTACAATTTAAAGGGCTGTTATTTAATCTTTTTGTATGAACAAGTAAATCCAGTTGTACTCTATTTTCTTCGTGATTTTGAACAATATAAACATCTTCTAATTCAGCTTGATTATAGCCTACTATTTCTATATCTCTAAATATGCCCATATCCGGTAATTTTGGACCCCAATCCCATCCATACATGCAATGAGCCTTTCGGACTTGTTCAAAACCACTTACCGTATCTGATGCATCATAAATTGGATTCTCTTCATGCTTTTTTAACGCATAGTTGATCATTGAATGGAAATAGAATTTTATTTTATTTTCACCAGCAATTAAGTAATCTTTCACATTAAACTTATAGGTTCGATGCATGTTATCGACCTGAGCTAATAACTGATTATTTAAATAAATATCAACCACTGTATCGAGACCTTGACATACTAAGTTTAATTGGTCCATAGTAAGGAAATCTTGACTTACTTCAAATGCTTTTTCATATACGAAATCATTTTTTAATACCTCATAGGTAGTCCATTCATTATCTCTATAGAATGGATTCTCTAATAATCCTACTCTTAATAGATCTTTACAAACTGATCCCGGTACTTCTGCATTTATCCACTCTGTTTCAGTAGCTTTTCTAAAAAGCCACTCACCGTTCAAGATGATTTGTTTCATACATTTCCCTTCTTCCTATCCTTTTACAGCTCCTTCTGCCATACCTTCTATAATTTTTTTATTAAAGATAAGATATAAAACGAGTACTGGAGCTATTGCTACTACCATAGCTGCCATTTGAGTAGGGTAATCAGTAGCATATTGCCCACTAAAACTCTGTAAAGCCAAAGAAACTGTTTTATACTTGTCAGAGTTAATTAATACTAAAGCAAAAGAAAATTCATTCCAGTTTCCAAAAAAACTCAATATCCCTACAGCTACTAGCATAGGTTTACATAATGGTAGTATAATTGTAAACATTGTCCTAGATAACCCACTTCCATCGATCATGGCTGCTTCATCCAATTCTTTTGGTACACCATTTAGATAACTTTCTAAAAGAAATAATGTAAATGGTAAACCAAATGCAACATAGGGTAAAATGAGTGTAAAACGTTTATTAAAAAATCCAGCATTTTTAAATTGAATAAAAATAGGTATTAATAATGCATGAACAGGAACAAGCATACCAAATAAAAACATGATATATAATATCTTTCTTCCCTTAAAATTAAAACGAGATATAAAATAAGCTAATATAAAGGCTAATATAATAATGATGGTTGTTGATACAGTAGCATTAAACAAGCTGTTAAATGAGTATTTTGCTAAATTACTGTTTTGAAATGCTTTAATATAGTTATCAAAATTAAGCGATTGAGGTAAGGCTATAATATCCCGATTGAATTCACTTGATTCTTTCAATGATGAATAAAAAATCCAAGCAATGGGATAAACACATGAGATAGAAAATATACATATAAACATGTTAATGATTAATTGTCCAACTTTTCTTAGAGTATGATTAATTATCACTTTTTTCCCTCCCTGCTATATACCGAGTGGTTAGTACGATACCCAAACTAATAATTAATATTAATACCGATGCTGCACTACCATAGCCTAATTTATATTTTACAAATGATTGCTTATACGCATATATAGCTAATACCATGGAGCTTGTTCCGGGTCCTCCACCAGTCATAACTAATATATGATCAAATATTTTCATATTACCTGCGATACATAGCATGATACATACAATAATTGTACTTTTAATAAGAGGAAAAATAATATAGACAAGCTTTCTCCATCCTGTAGCACCATCAATTTCTGACATCTCCAGTACAGATGTTGGAATCGTTGACATTCCTGATAAAAGTAAAACCATGTAATAACCAATGTACTTCCATATAAGAGGAATACTAACAAACAAAAGTATGGTTTTAGGATCATCTAAATATGGATGAATTAAAAAATCTAAGTTCAATGTAGATAATAGCCAGTTTAATAGTCCATAATCCTTATTATATATAATAGTCCAAACGAACCCGATAACGACAGAGGATAAAACAACTGGAAAAAATATAACTGATCGATGGATTTTTTTGAATTTTATGAATTTTGATTGTAATAATGCTGATAATACAAGTGCGATACCAATCTGTCCAATAATGCAATATAGAATGATGACTAAGTTATTCTTTAAAGATCTCCAAAATAAATCATCCTGTAAAATATCCATATAATTAGCAAATCCCACAGCCTCCATGTTCGGTCCACCTGACCAATCAAAAAAACTATACCTTATGGCTCCAAATACAGGTAACAATACAACAAAGGAATACCAGATAACAGGAATACCTAAAAATAATAAGAATTGACGCTTACTTGGTTTTAAACTATCATTAATCAAATATCTCACCTCTACTTCATAAACATCTATGTAAACATCTCTCACCAAATGGAGAGATGTTTACATTTATTTGTGTCAATTTACTTAACGTCCTCATATTCTTTCTGAATTCTATCAGCTAACTCTTCAGGGCTTATTGCATCAATTAATAATTCTTGAAGTCCAGAATTCATAACTTCGATTACAGCAGGATCAAAAACTAAGTCATAAGTTGAACAAGGTTCAAATCCAGCTACTATATTGAAATAATCAACTTGTAATGGATGTAATTTTGATTTATCATATGTATCACTTTGAATACTTGGAGTCTTACCATTTTCATACATTTTCTTTGAATACTCTTCAGTAAATAATGACTGATAAAAATCCGTAACATAGGGTACCTTTTCATCTTCTAATTGTGCATTAAGTGAAAGGGCCCAGCCGCCTGTACCACCACTAATATAATTTTGAGGCTGTGATGAACCTTCAACTGCAGGCCAAATTGCTAGTTGAGTTGCATTAAGAACTTCCTCAGAACAATCCTTAATTAATGAACTTAATGCCCAGTTTCCTTCAACAAACATAGCAGCTTCTCCGTTATAATAAGGAACTCTTTGCTGCTTATATTCAACACTATTTAAGTCTTCGTTAAAAGCCCCCATCAATGCTAAATCATACATCACTGCTAATCCTGAAATAAATTCTGGATCTGCAAAGGATGCACCTGTTCCTTCTACAATACTTTTATTCCAATCTTGACCAGTGAATCTTGCACCAATTGTACTTAAATAACATGACTCAGCTAACCAATTTCCTTTATTACCCATTGAAATAGGCAGATACCCTTTACTTTTTATTTTTTCAATGGCTTCAACAAACTCTGGCATTGTTTCTGGGAAGATTTCAATACCACATTCATTAAAGATATCTTCATTATAGTAAATGACGTGAGTAAGTCCACCAGAATCCATGCATAATCCATATATTTGATCATCTACTAGGAAGTTTAGATAACCCCCAGGAATAAAACTATCTCTCCATGCTGGATCTGAATCCAAAATATCATTTAAACTACGCAATCTACCATTTTCAACGAAATTTTTAGTCCAAGATCCTTTCACTTCAAAAAGATCAGGCAATTCATCTGCTGCAGCTAAGATTTGAGCTTTATCTTGATAAGCATCATGAGGAATATATTCGACTTCTATTTTAAGATTTGGATTTAGTTCTTTTGTTTTATCGACAGCATCATAGAAAATCTCTACACGAGCATCTTCATCTTTACTTGCTTCGTTATGTGTTGACATCATTGATACAACAACTTCTTTTTTCTCAGTTTTTTCTGGCTCTGACTTTGTTGTATCACTTTCTTTAGTCACATCTTCACTTACATTATTCGCTACATCATTACTCTCATTATCTTGAGTGCATCCCACAAATGAAAAAACCATTGCCATACAAATTATAAACGCTATTAATTTTTTTAACATATTTCGTAACCTCCCATTAAATTCGTAACAAGGCCTTGTATGTATATTCATTATATAATAATGTGTTAAGAAAAAAAGAGATGTAATCTATAAAAAAGTACTATAATTATCACAATTAGAGTGTGTTGTAAAACTTACAACACACTCTGTAAATATAACTTGTTGTTTATACACTTTTTTTCTTGAATTCTCTTGGTGTACAGCCTTCATATTTCTTAAAATTGTGGGTAAAGTAACGATAATTACTATAGCCAACCATCTCAGCTACCTCATAAGTTTTATATCTAACATCCTTTAATAAATGCTTGGCTTGTTCCACCCGGTATTTTGTTAAATACTCTTTATAATTTTCTCCTGTTTCTTCTTTGAATACTCGACTAAAATAATTAGGTGTGACATAAACAATATTAGCTAATGTTTCCAGAGTAATATTTTCATTATAATGTTGATTCATATAATCAATAGCAACTGTAACGATTGTATTATACGTATTCTTTCTATTCTCTTTAATAAATTGAATGATTGCTTCAAAAACTTCCTTCATCCATTTCTTTAGGTCATATACTGTTTCTAACTTATTAATCTCCATAAAAGGATCTTTTAAGGTTAATTGATCGTAATTAAGTTCCATCTCTTCAAGCAAGTTTAGTCCTAAATAGATAATTCTTAAACACATACTTTTTATTGTATTATAATCTAGTTTTCTATAAATACAATCTTTGATAAGGAGATCGATGGTCTCATTTATACCTTCATCCTCTAATGATTTCACATGCTCAATCATCTTCTTATCATAATCATTTCTTTCTTCAATTAAGAAAAAACCTTCTATAGCTGTATCGTCATTTGAAAACTGAATAATTTTCCCTTTGCCTATATAAGCTTTTTTTCTTAATGCAGTAAAAGCTTCATTATAGCTTTGATCCATTAATGTAACTTTATTGTACTTTTTCCCTACTCCAATTGTAACCGATATCTTAAAGCTATTAAATAGCGTATCCTTTATTTCCTCGCATACATCAAAGATATCCATTTGTGATTGTTTAATGTTGATTACTCCAATAATATAATTAGAGTTATTGGAAAAGATAGTCCCCTCCACATAATCATCTAATATTTCTTGAATGATGGTCATCATATCTTGAGTGATAGTATTCTTTTCAGAAACGGGTAATTCATCTAACATAAAATAATAATTATCTATCTCTAAAATGAATACCTGATACCAAGGTCCATTGAAGTTTAATTTTAACTGTTCACTTTTTGTCATGATGTTTTTTACATCAGTCATTTGCTTATTAATAATTTCATTTAAAAATTGAACCTGCAAAATAGAGAGATTCTCATAAATTAAATGATGATTTAACCTTTGTTGCTCTTTACTTTTTCTTTCCTTTTCAATTTGATCTTTAAGATTGGTTACAGTATGAATCAGTTCATCAGCCCCTATAGGCTTTAATAAAAAATCTTCTACTTGGTATTTAATAGCTTGTTTTGCATACTCAAATTTATCATAGCCTGTGAGAATAATGACTTTAGTGTTTGGAAAATGCGTCTTTATTTTTTTAGTACACTCTAATCCATCCATCATTGGCATTTTAATATCAATAACAGCTATATCTGGTTCATATTGCTTAGTCTTCTCTAGTGCCTCTTCCCCGTTTGATGCTTCAGCAACAATTTCAATACCATACTGATACCAATCAATAGAATCTTTAATTCCTTTCCTTATGACCTTTTCATCATCAGCTACTAACATTTTGATCATTCAATAACCCATCCCCTCTAATAAAAGGTTGCTTTACAAGAACAGTAACTCCTTTTCCCTCCTCTGAAAAGAAATCAATCCCATAACCTTCTCCAAAATGCAATCTTATTCGTTCATTAACATTTTTCATGCCATAACCTTGACTATTTTCTTTCTTATATAAAATTTCATCGATAATATGTTGGTCTATTCCAATACCATCATCCTTGATAATATACACAAGATCCTCCTGTTGTTTGATGATTTTAACCCAAATATTTCCTTCCTCCACCCTCTTGCCTACACCATGAATTAAAGCATTTTCTACTATAGGTTGTAAAACTAACTTAATGACTTTACAATCGAGAATATCATCATCAACATTGATACTAAATGTAACATCATCTTCATATTTAACCTGCTGTATGGTCATATAACTTTTTAGATGATCTAACTCCTTACCAAGTGTAGTAAATTCATTCCCTTTATTTAGAGTCAATCGAAATAATTTTGATAACGCAATAATTAACCGTTCAGATTCATGAGCTTTTTCCATTCTACACTTCCAATAGATCACATCCAATGTGTTATATAGAAAATGTGGATTAATTTGGGCTTCTAAAGCCTTCAGTTCTGCTTCCTTTTGCATAATCTTAGCATAATAAACTTGAGTGAGTAATTCTTCTAATCTTTTAGACATTTTATTAAAAGTAGCGGCTAAGATACCTATCTCATCATTTCGCTTTAAGGTTAGTCTAGCAGAGAAATCTTCTTGTTCAACATCTTCCATCACGTTTTTTAGTTCCTTTAATGGATGAAGAAACTTATAGGAAATTAACCTTGAGAGTATTATGCAAATGATAATACTAATGACCAGAATCATAACGGTTATGTTACGTATAATGTTCATTTCAGATAAAATATCCTCGATGGGTATTAAATTGATCAAATACCAATCTAAATCTTGCATGTAATAATACGTCACTAAAAATTGTTTATTTTCCATGACGGTTTCATAATACCAGAATTGTTCTTCTTGATTTATTCCTTGTAGTAGACTTTTATTGATCTTACTGTTTAACATCTTTTTGTCAGATGAGGAAATAATATTTTGATTGGAATCAATGATATAATAGCTCCCTTTCTTACCATTGATATCTTTTTCATAAATTTTAGCAATATTCTCTTCTTTTACATTAACCCGTAGTATGCCTAATGGTTCTATATTAAGATAGTCATTAATTAACCTGACTTGAGAATATACTGGTACGTTTTTTCTCTGAACATTGACTGTTTCTAATTCTTCGTAAACCCAAATACTTCCTCCATTTTTTTCTATAGCACGTTTTTGCAGCTCCTCATTAATGGATATGACTAACCCAGTTCCATTGATAGTAAATGATAATCCATTATCCCCTTCTATATACATGGAATCAATATACTCTGTTGAGCTAATATGAAACAATAATTGCTCATATATTTCATTATTTAGTTGTGATATATCTTTATGGGACGTATCAGAAGGCATCATTAATAATTGCCTCACTGCTTCATTATATATAATATGTAAGGAAACTTTGTTCACATCTGAAACCACATGTTCCATCATTGAACCTATTTGCTGGACAGTACTTAAGTTGGATTCAGCTATATTCTCTTTTAATATGACAGATACTTGTTTATAAACCATATAGCTTGTCAATATGATTGGTACAATGGATAACAGTATAAAGCAAATGAGTACTTTATGTTCCAGGCTAAAGAATCTTTTTTTCATAGATTTACTCCTTATAGTAGTCTTACTTACATATTTTCAAAATATTTTAAGACTATTATAACATTGTAGAAAAATAGAATAAAGAAAAAAACTCCTTTTAAAATATCTTAAGGAGTTTTATAAATTTAAATCTATTCTTTTATGTTTTTAACAAAATCAACTAACTTTTTTAACCCATCTTGCTCACCTTCACCATCAGTAATAATATCTATACAATCTCCTTTAGCTATTGCTAAAGCTAAAAGTCCAAGTATACTTTTGGCATTCACTTCTTTACCATTCTTCTCAATACTTACGTCGCAAGGAAGACTTGATGCGATTTTTATAAAATCTGCTGCAGGTCTTGCATGTAAACCTGTAGGGTTTGTTACTTCAACTGTTTGTTTTACCATACTAACTAATCATCCCTTTCCATTAATCTTCAATATTAGTCAGAAAATCTTCAACCAATTCTAGGACTTGTTCCTGATTTTCTTTCATGAGCGATTCTTCAAGTAATACCTTAGCATCAATTTTTGATATTTTGGAAGCCAATGAACGTACTTTTAAAACCGTAGGAGCGCTCATACTAATTTCATCCAGCTCCAGTCCAAGTAATAACGGTAGAGCTTTTGTATCGCCACCCATTTCACCGCACATGCCAACCCATTTCTTTTCTTTATGAGCTGCATCTACTACCATGTTAACTAATCGAAGTAGTGATGGGTGAAAGGGTTGATATAGATATGATACCTTTTCATTCATTCTGTCTGCAGCAAATGTATATTGAATAAGATCGTTGGTACCAATTGAGAAAAAGTCCACTTCTTTAGCAAAAACTGATGCTGAAAGTGCTGCTGAAGGAATTTCTATCATAATCCCTAATTTATATTCCGGATTAACTTGAACCCCTTCACTAATCAGCTCTTTTTCTATCTTGTGAATCTCATTACGAACACTACGGAACTCATCGATTGTGGCTATCATTGGAAGCATGATATGTAAATTACCATAAACACTAGCTCGTAATAATGCTCTGATCTGGACTTTGAATATTTCTGGTTCATTTAAGCAAAGACGAATGGCTCTATTCCCTAAGAAGGGATTCAACTCTTTTGGCATTTGATAATAATCTAATTCTTTATCTCCACCAATATCTAAAGTACGAATGACCACTGGACGCTGTTCCATTTTTTCTAATACTGTTTTATAGGCTGAAAACTGTTCTTCTTCTGTAGGGAACTTTTCCCGGCCCATGTATAAAAATTCTGTTCTAAATAGTCCAATGCCATCTGCTCCAACTTCTAAGACTTGATCAATATCTTCAGGGCATCCAATATTAGCAGCAATATCAAAAGAAATACCATCTCTCGTCTTACTCTTAAAGTTCTTAAACTCTTGTAACTTCTTTTTATCTTCAATAAACTGCTGTACGCGCTCTTTATAAGAATGAATAGCATCTTCTGTTGGATGAAGAATGATTTCACCTGTGATACCATTAAGGATAACCCTATCACCTGTCTCTAATTCCTCATAAACATTAGAAGCACCTGTTACTGCTGGTATCTGCATTGTTCTAGCCATTATAGCACTATGACTGGTTCGTCCACCTATTTCTGTTATAAATCCCATGACGTAATGTTTATTAAGACTAGCTGTATCAGATGGTGTTAAATCTTTAGCAAGTATAATAACAGGTTCAAAAAGACTATCTAAGCCCTGAGACTGTACACCTAGTATATGTTCAATCATCCTTTTAGCAACATCTTTAATATCAGCAGCACGTTCTCTTATATACTCATTATCCATAGCTTCAAATATTGAAAGGAATTGCTTCGTAATGGTATCTACAGCATATTCTGCATTAACTTTGTCTGCTACTATCAGATTTTTTATACCATCAATGAGTTCTGGATCTTTAAGTATCTCTAGATGAGCACTAAAGATCGCAGCTGCATCTTCTCCCATGTTTTCTAAAGTATTACATCTAATTACCTCAATCTCATTCATACTTTTATCTAAGCTGACCTCTAATTTTGCCAACTCTTTATCAATATCAATAATATCTTTTTTAATAATAGATAACTCAGTAACTTCGTATTTATAAATCTTTCCTATTTGGATACCCTCGCTTGCGCCAATACCATTAATGATCTTCATAATTCCTCCCTATTTCCTCTCTTCATTATAGAGTTCCATAACATCCTTTAAGGTTTCCTCATCAGATACTAAGGTATGAATAAAACCACCTTTAAGAACACTATAGATAGCTTTAGCTTTCTTACGTCCAGAGGCAATAGCTATGATTTTTTTCTCTTTAATAGTTTGTGTTTTAATTCCAACTACATTTCTGTTGATATCCATATCTAAGAAATTCCCATTCTTATCAAAGAAATGCGCTAGCAAGAAGCCTGTTCCCCCTTGCTGAACTATCTTTTCTTTAATATTAGACTCCACGTAATTATCCCATAAAGTCTGTAACGTATTATCAAGTTTTGATTCCCCATCTTGAATGGAACCTATGCCAGTAACAATTAAATCGCAGTTCTCAATCATTGATAAAGTGTCTTTAATGACGGGCGTATTGATAATAGCTTCTCTGGCTATTGGATCATTAATATAGATGGGAGAGGGTAGTGGATACAATTTCCCTTTAAGTTTACTCGATAATGAACGTCCTATACTCAACATATCATTCACATCGATATCATAACTAATGGCACCGAATAATTCTACAATCCTCATATTTGAAAAGGATTTCGGTTTCATGTGTTTAGCTGTAGTACGCACATGTTTTCCCCAAGATATTCCAAGAGTCATATCGTCTCTAAGAGCCATACTCAATTCCTTCGCTGCTGCTTTACACACCTCATCCAATGTATTCTCACGATTGGATAATGTCTTAGATATAACCACATGAGGTACATTGAAAGACCGTCTAACTTCACTTTGGAGTTTTTCAAACTCACCGTTTTGATAATTGATGGTTATATTAACGATCTGTAAATCTCTCGCTTTTTTTAATAACCTAGATACCTTAGGTCTTGATAAATAAAGTTCTTTAGCTATTTGACTCTGTGTCTTTCCTTCAAGATAATAAAGAACAGATGCATCAATAATAAGTTGATATTCTTCTTTATTGAGCATTTTATCACCTTCTTTCTTTCTAGATTATTTTACATTAACACTTCATATATGGTTGTTGTGATCTATTTAATTTATTGTCCATAATAAGCGTTTTTACCGTGTTTTCTCAAATAATGCTTATTTAATAGCGTTTCTTTAATAGGCTTTATTCTATTACTTATTATTTCAGTACGATAAGCCATTTTAGCCACCTCATCAAGTACCTTGGCATTATGTACTGCATCCTTAGGCGTTGTTCCCCAGCTAAATGGACCATGATTAGAAACTAACATACCGGGTAACTCTAAAGGGTTTAAATTGTTCTGTTGAAGCGTTTCAATCATAACTAATCCTGTATTATATTCATAATCTTGTTCTATTTCTATATCGGTCAGTTCTCTTGTACAAATCACTTGACCATAGAAATAATCTGCATGTGTTGTACCATAACAAGGTATCCCCGTGCCAGCTTGTGCCCAGCATGTTGCCCATTCTGAGTGCGTATGCACAACACTTTGAATAGTGTCAAAAGCCTTATAAAGTACCAAATGGGTCTTCGTATCTGAGGATGGTCTTTTTGTTCCTTGGACAATGTTCCCATCAAGATCAAGTACCACCATATCTCCTGCACTCATTTCTTCATAGCTAACACCACTTGGCTTAATGACCACTAATCCAGACTCTCGATCAATAGCACTTACATTTCCCCAAGTGTAAATCACTAACCCTTGTTTC
The DNA here is from genome assembly GCF_002964605.1 of Vallitalea okinawensis. Lineage (NCBI taxonomy): Bacteria > Bacillati > Bacillota > Clostridia > Lachnospirales > Vallitaleaceae > Vallitalea > Vallitalea okinawensis. Next base: position 38,824 of record NZ_KZ672986.1, on the reverse strand, counting down.
ACCAACTCCATATTGGCTTCAAAAACCTCTTCTTTTAACAGGTCAATTCTTTTATCCAACATTAAACAACTCACCTGCCTTTTCTATTAAATGATTCTTTGCATCCTCTATATAAGCAACGCTCTCCTCAAAAGTAATATCTTTTGTATTATCTGCCCACATCTCAATTAAGAAAGGACCTTTAAAATCTAGTTCACTGAGCTTATTAAAAACTCTGACAAAGTCCACCGTTCCTTCACCAAATGGTACACATTTAAACTGTCCCGGTTTTGTATCTTTAAGATGAATTGCAATAATATGATGAATTCCCTTTTCAAGTTCTATGAAAGGGTCACTAGTCCACTGGCTTAAATTACCTACATCTGCATAAATCTGTAACCAAGGTGAATTAATCATCTCTATATATTCTAAACATCTCGTAATAGTACCTATAAATGGTGTATCCATTATCTCGATAGATAGCATAATATTAGCACTGGCTGCTTTCTTTGTAGCATATTGAAGCCCTTCTAGAAAATACTTCTTAGTTGTTTCATCAGACTCTTCATAGTAAACATCATAACCTGCTAACTGAATATTTCTAACCCCTAAATCTTTTGCCAGTTCAATGGCTTTGTCCATAATAACATAAGCTTTTTGACGTACTTTCTCATCCTTACTCCCAAATGGATATTTGCGATGTGCACTTAAACAGATGGAGTTAATATACATATCTTTTTTGTGAAGCTGTTCTTTAATATACAACCGTTTCTCTTTACTCCACTCTAATCGGTAAAGCCTCTCATCTGATTCATCAATGGACATTTCGATAAATTCAAAACCTGCTGCTTTGGCAATTTTAATCTTTGTAGCCCAGTCAAATTTGTTAGGAATAGCTTTCTCATAGATGCCTAATGGATTGTCACATAATTTATACATAATCGTTCCTCTATTCCCATCAATCAGCTAAGAGCTGATTCAACTTTTTCTTTGATTTCTTGTTCAGATAATAGATTAACCAAGCCAACAACCTTTGCATTACCGGCATTGGAAAACTCCTTAACAAAAACTTGGGATACTAACACTAAATCAAAGTTTCTAGCATCTGATTTTGCTTGCCCAACACTAGCATGATGCACTTCACAATCATAACCCATTTCTTTAAGGACCTTCTCAATTTTCATTTTTATAATTAAACTTGAACCCATTCCATTTCCACATGCAGCTAATACTTTTAACATATTAATTCCTCCATTTTTTTGAATTCAAATACTATACATGACTACAACAATGATTTAAAAGGTAGATCTGGTTCAATGGTAAATGCATCGTGGAATCCTCGATTATACATATATACCATGTCATCTTTATCATCTGGCCATGTAAACTTGCCACCTACTTGCCATATAAAAGGTTTAAATCCATATTTCAAACGGTCTTTTTTCATATTCCATAGAGTCATTATCTCATTAGGATCAGCCATAAAATTGGTCCAAATATCATGATGAATTGGGATAACAACCTTTGTTCTGAGACATTCAGCCATTCTAAGAATACCTTCAGCTGTTAACTTATCTGTCATTCCTCTAGGGTTCTCTCCAAATGAGCCTAAAGCTACGTCTATTTCATGTTCGTTACCATGTTTAGCAAAGTAGTTGGAATAATGGGAATCCCCACTATGATATAAAGTACCACCTGGAGTTTTGAATAAATAATTGAGAGCTAGGTCATCCATCTCTTGTGGCATTTGATTTTTCAGTGTCTTCCCAGCAGGTGCTGTAACCAGTTCAGTTCTATCAAAAGACTCAAGTGCAACAATTTCTGTATCTTTAACTTTGTAGCTTTCCCCTGGTGAAAGAGTAACAAGACGCTCTTCTGGAACACCCCAACTTCTCCATAATTCAACACATGCCTTAGGACCTATGAACTTAATTGTATTATCCGTATTTTGACATACTGCAGCTGCTACATTTTCGTCAATGTGATCCCCATGATCGTGGGTAGCTAAGACAGCATCAATTTCTTTTATTTTAAATGGATCGATTACCACAGGTACGTTTCTTAAATTAGGTTGCAATGCCACACACCCAATCATCCTTTGATGCTGGTGTTGTTCTCTCATTAAGCCATCACCATGTGTTCTCTTACCAGATTTAACCCATAGATCTACACATAAGTTTGTATTATTCTCAGTCTTTAGCCAGATTCCTGTACAACCTAACCACCACATGGCGAATGTTCCTGGTTCTACTTGCGTTTCCTCAATTTCTTCGTTTAGCCAACTACCCCATTCCGGGAAAGTATTAAGAATCCAACTTTCTCTAGTAATATTATTAATTTTACTCATTTTTCTACCATCCATTCCACTATAAATTTATGTTCTAAGTATTAAATATCTCTAATACTTCTTCTGCATTCATTGCATTAAATAATGCTTCTTGCTTGTTTTCATCAGATAAAACCATAACAATAGCCTGTAGCATCTCCAAATGCCTATCAGCATCGACACAAGACAAGGAGATTAATAATCTTGCCTTATTTTCTTCATCATCAGTAAAGGATACTGGTTCCTGTAGTAATGTGACACTATATCCTATTTCCACAGACCCTAATTCAGGTCGTGCATGGGGAATTGCTATATTTGGGGCAATAACAATATAGGGTCCATGTTCTTTTACAGATTCTATCATCCCATCAATATAAGATTGTTTTATCTGTCCTCCAATTAATAAAGGTTTTGCGGCAAGCTGAATAGCTTCTTCCCAACTGCCTACACTATCATAAAATTGTACATAATCTGTTGTTAACTTAAACCCTTGAATCATGAAACATTCCTCTTTCCTTATGATTAAGTCATTTATATTTAATTGAACTTATTCTCACAATATGAACAAGCTATTGCTTCACATATATCTTTTGCACAATTGTTCATCCTAGCTTATGAAAATAGGCTCCCTCGGCTATTTCAAGGTAGCCTATTTATCTCTTGTCTTGTGCTCTTATTTATCTCTCATTGTTGTGAAGTAAGTTTCTTTATGACGCTTGTATTGTAACTGTGGAATAATTAAAAGTAATGGTATTAATACTATAGGAACAATAATACCTAAATAGTTGGTTAAGATAGTCGTTCCCGCAAATAATGTTGCCCAGTCAAACATCCCCATCCATCCAATAACCTCTGCTGGACCAATAAGGAAGTGAAGCACAAGGGCTGAACCAAACACTTGAATAAGTCCTGCACAGAATGGAATTATTGCAGCTGCTCTTCTTCCACCTGCTTTGTTGGCAAATACAGCTAAAGTACCATTATCAAAGAACAAGCAAATGAAGCCAGCAATAATAAGTATAGGCGCTTTTAATATTATAAGTGTAAATATAGCAATCATCTGACCAAAGAAACCAAAGATAAAGCCATATGTTGGTGCTTGAGGTGAGAAACCAAATGTAACAGCACAATCTACAGCTGGTACAGCACCAGATAATAATTTATCAGAGATACCTTGGAATGATGCTGTTAACTCTGCTACGAACATTCTTACACCAGTTAAAAGGATAGTGATGTATACAGCAAAGTAAGCACATGTTTCCCAAATGTAAGTACCAAATAGATACTTATCCGTGTTGTAAGAGAAACTGTCTTTACCAAGAATGATCATAATCGTACCAACGAAAGCTGTCATAATAAGTGAATTGGCTACAACGTTATCATTAAGTATAGAAAGGAAGCCTGCTGTTTTTACAGAGTTGACGTCGTGTTCTTTATTACCAATTTTACCTGCGATCTTATAAGCAACCCAAGAACCAAACATTTGTTGATGACCAATAGTAAATCCTGCACCATCTGTTACCTCTTGTGTGGCTTCTATGATTAAGTTGGACATGACTGACCAATATGTACCCATCAATAATCCAGTTACCAAAATTAATGGTACGGATACCGCTTGACCGCCAGCACCTTCAATTACCCAGTAAAGGGCCCAAAGTAATACCGCAGATTGCTGATACATGATATGTCCTGTTATAAATAATGTTCTAATCTTGGTATACTTTCTAAGTGCTACTAAAAGAATATTAAATGCAAAAGCTATCATCATGACATATCCAACAAATGCTAAAGAATCAACTGTTGATAAAAACTCTGTAGCTGAAGTCTGACCAAAGTATGGATCGATGACCAATGCCTCAATACCGTATCTCTCTGAAAGTGTTGTAATAATAGGTTTAAAAGTAGCAACTAAGCCCCCTGTACCAACTTGCAAAATCTTAAAACCTACGAATGTCTTAATGAAACCTGCTAAAGATTCATACCACTTCTTTCCAAGCAGCATGTAACCAATAAATACAACTGTACCAAGCAACAATGGCGCTTGCCCTAAAAACTTATTAATGAAACTTAAAAAGCCTTGTAAAATGAGTTCCATATTTTTTCCCCCTATTTATTTAGCCTTCTGGCTACATTTTATTTGATGATAGTCCTCCTAGCTTATGAAGCTACTTACCCATGGAGGTCTATCATGACATACATTCTCCAGTTTAACCCCAACTCTATAATGAATTACATTAATCAGTGATTTCGTAAATGGCTACTTCACCAATTTGACGATTAGCAGCTAAAATAATGTCTTTATCTTCTAGATTAACCACAGCAATATTACTTGGTCCACCAGTGTTGTCAACTAGAGTTTCCTTTATTTCCCCATTATCACCAACAGTATAAATAATCATCTCCATATCACCTTTTCTACCGGCAATGATAAATGCTGACTGACCAAGAATTTTCCCACCCCATACGACGTGGCCAAATTCATAATTGTGTTCATAAATGACTTTCCAATTACCATCTATTTGCTTATAAATTTTTCCTTTATCACCATGGAACTTTTCAATCGTTGCGATTTCTAACTCTCCATCATCATCAATATCACAAATGGCGCAATCACTGACTTCAAAATTAAAAAACTGTTCTATTTCCCATTGTCCAGTAGGAGTACTAGGTGGATAGGTAACAAAAATACCTTCAACACCTGTAATCATAAAAGCTTTCTTACCTTGCCAAGTTGTTGCACAAAATCCATGGTTTTTAGTAATCCCTTCATATACCACTTGAAGGTCAAAAGGTTTACAGATATCTTTGTGAAACTTACCTACGACGATTTTACCTGGATCTGACCAATCTTCTTTAAAAGCCTTACTATTGCATAGTATACCTCCAATAAAGTGAAGCTCATCGTCTAGAAGAAATACATCGAAGCGGTGAAGATAAGGTATCGTCATAATTGGCGTAACTACCCATTGATCCTTTTCTGTTAATTTTGCATGAACAATTCTACTTTCTTCAGCATTAAAGGTTGGTAAGAATTTTTGAGTGGCAATAAACTCATTTTCTTTACCTGGAACTGGGATGATGTTCATTGTTCCACCTGGACCATCCCATACTATAGTATGTTCTAATGTACTGGCATTATAAGCTCTACATTGGTTTGCACCCTCCGAGGCAATAATGTAATGCATTTCTTCATTTAAATCCATAATGGCAGTGGCATATGCTCTCTCAAGTTGCCCTATTACTTTTTTTGTTATATTCATGTCTTCTTTCCCACCTCATTAAATATGACTTATTATAAGATCACTCTATTATTAGTTATTCTTTTGATTTTGTTAAAATTTTATAGGTTTTTAACTGCTAAGCTGTTTTGTATGTTATAAGTATACAACATATGATTACATAATTGCACATATCCAATGATTATGAACATATTCTCACTATTTTTTAGAATTAAACTGCACATTTGTTCACTTTCAAGTTTCGACTAAATATTTTTTCAATATTTTTTTACAAAAAAGTAATACTTTTCACCAACATAAGTAAAGTAACTGCACGTATATACAGGAAAGTAGGGTCAAAAAAAAGGACAGTTTCATACTGTCCTTAACACTCTCTATATAGCCTATGTATTCTTAAAATACCCATGATCCGATATATGTATTATCTTTATGACCTCTTTCATTGAACTCAGTCAGCAAAACCCTTTTATTATTACTTTCAACTACAAGTATTTCTCCAAAATCAAAATCTCCAGATAGAAGTTCAGTAATAGTGACCTTTTCATTTGTAAAATCATATAGATAAATACCATTATCAATTTTGATAACAACACTGTTCTCATTCAAAATCTTAAATACTACATTATCGGGTAAGTGAATATTCTTGGATGATTTAGTTACAATGCTTCCTTGCTTTCGTCGCACAAACCATAGGTTGTCTCCATCATCCTCTATGGTTAATAAAACATCATTTTTCATCTCCATGGCTTTTACTTCATTACTACTTATTTGAGTGGTATTTCCCTTAGGGACATTAAGTTTAAATAGGTGACGGTTACTATCTATGATATACAGTTCTTCGCTATCTCCCTTGATACTTACTGGTAGAAATTCCATCTTCATAACAGATTTTAGATGACATTTAGCTTTCTTACTTAACTCAATGATATGTATTCTATCCCTTATCCCAATAGCAAAAACTCTAACCGTTAAGGCGTGTATAGCACTTATCTTTCCTGGAGACTTCACATGAACGAAAGAATCAGCTTTCACATCTCTAACATATTTTCTCGGATCTCTACTTTTTGCAAAGCTTAAGTTACCTGATTGGGCTTTAATGATATATTCCTCTGTGGCACAAGCAGCATCCAATGTTTTTCCTACATGATAACTCCCCATCAAACAACCATGCTCCATATTGCTATCCCATAGATATCCCTTCTCAGTCAACAGTAAATAACGGTCATCTATAAAAGACATCATACCATCCTCTATTAATCGATCATCCCCTAATCTACAATGAGCTATGAACGTTGCTTCTTTGCTTGATGGCAGCTTCAGATTCTGTTTCACTCGTGTTTGAATTTCGGGTTGAGAACCTATAAGATTAGTAATGGATTTATTCATCAACCAATCCGGCTCTTCTTTTACCCCTCTCTTAACATGATCCAATGTAGATACCATTATTGCATCATCTAGTATATCAATTACACGGCTATGGCGATTACCGTCACGTGTATGATGACTATGTACTCCGGTTGTAAAGAAGTGTGTACCATTCCTTTTACTATAAGCATCCTGATGATCGTGACCTAGATGGTAATGAGCCGAGAACCACATAGTAATTTCAGGATAATTTTTAACTAACTCCATTAATTTAAATGGATTAAAATTTTGGTTAAGATAAGCATTGGTTGAACGAATATGAACTTCAGGTATATCCCTTAGTCCAGTAGTGGCGATAGGTGCATGAGAAAAAAATAGACATGGTATACCGGGTCGTTCCATTAGTTTTTCCTCGATCCAACTCAACTGTTCTTCTGAAATATAACATTCTTGGACACATAAGCATTCTATATCTTCTGGCATTTTATCATTGCAAACAAAGAATAATCTATAGGAAGGAAACTCTAAAACATCGTAAGTGGAACTAAGATTGAATGTCTCCATAAAAGCCTTAGCAAATGTTCCTTTTTCAATCATATAATTTCCCATTTCAAAATGGAGATCATGGTTACCTATAATGGGTCTAATGGGAGATTTTAAATGAGATAAATGTTGGAAAGCTTCTTTCAATCCCTCTACTAACCCTATGTTTTTGTTTGTTCCAAAGTCGCCTAAAGGTATGACTAAATCAGGTTTCACCGAGTTGATATCTTCAATCATTTGAGCTGTTGTGTTTTGATCATGTTTGTCCATATGAAAGTCACCTAGAACTACAATTCTCATGTCTTCACTCCTCGTATTATTTATTCTTCTCGATTATACTATAGTTCGAGTCATATTCACATAGTCAAAATGAATTAAATGATGATATAAAATAACCCAGCCTATCTATAAGAGATCTAGGCTGGGTAATTCAATCTATTATGCTCGAATCTTATTTGTAGATTTACTTTCATCAGTGGCTTTTACACCAAATAACATTACAATAGCGATCAGTGCGCAAACGCCTAAGAATAAAGATACAAAAGGATTTAAGCCAAAACCAGCTGGTACGAATCCTACAATAATGGCTACACCTGCAACAACTAAAGCATAAGGCGTCTGTGTCTTGACATGTGCTATATGATCACATGCACTAGCCATAGATGACATGATTGTTGTATCCGATACTGGTGAACAATGATCACCAAATACAGCTCCTGTTAAAACAGCTCCGATAACAGGTACTAGGAATTCTGGTCCACCAATTTGAACAGCTAAAGGTATGGCTAATGGCATAACGATAGAATTAGCTCCCCATGATGACCCTGTTGAAAATGCAACGATACATGGGATAATAAACATCATAATTGGTAATAAAAATCCTGGTAAGTTAATTTGTTGAGAAAGATCCACTATAAACTCAGCGGTTCCTAACTCTCCATTAACACCACCTAATGACCATGCTAATACTAGAATAAGTGCTGCAATGGTCATGGATTTTACACCCGAAATCCATGAATCCATGATCTCTTTGATTGAAAGTAGTCTCTGTACTAATGTCATAATAGCAGCTATGATCAATCCTCCAAAAGAAGCCCAAAGTAATACAACACTAGCATCAGCATCACCAAAAGCTTGTTTCACTGTTGCACCGTCCAGACCACCACCATTGATAAAAAGACCTATTAAGGTAATTGCAATGACAGAAATAATAGGAATAATGGCATTGTACCACTTACCGTTTTCAATATCCGAATCCATTGAAGAGACTTCATCAGACACTAATGGTGTGGCACCGTCTGCTAAGAGTTTTCCCATTTTAGAAGCTCTTCTTTCAGCTTTAGCCATTGGACCGAAGTCACGTCTAGATACGATAATGATGACTACAAAGATTAATGCTAGAATACTATAAAAACGATATGGGAGTGTATCTAAGAAAACATCATAAGCACTCAAATTAAGAGACATTTCTTGAATCCCATCATTAATTAATCCTAGCTCGAAGCCAACCCAAGTTGAGATTAATGCTATACTGGATACAGGTGCCGCAGTTGAGTCAACAATATAGGCTAATTTCTCACGTGGAACCCCCATCTTATCAGTAATACTTCTCATGGTATTACCAACAATTAATGAGTTAGCATAATCATCAAAGAAGATCAATAGACCCATTGCCCAAGTTGCTAATAAAGTTGACCGACTATTTTTAGCTTTTGAAACAATAAGATTAGCAATTCCCTTTGTCCCACCATTCTTGCTGAGGACTCCAATAAGTCCACCGATGGATAAACAGAAAATCAATATAGAAATATTCCAAGAGTCCGTAAGTGACCCAACAATATGTGTGTTTAAGGTTTCAGTAAATCCAAGTAATGGATTACCCCCAACTAAAATTGTAGCTCCAATGAAAACAGCTACGAATAATGATAATAATACTTCACCAGTTACAAGTGCAAGCACAATAGCAATTACTGGCGGTAACAATGATAACCATCCAAAATCCATGATTATTTCCTCCCTCTTATATTCGAGTTATATATTTAATTGAGTCTATCTTTTAGGTAATGAACAGACGGGAGGCATTAAAAAAACACCTAACAAGAGTTATTAGGTGTATATGATCTATACTAGACATACCTATCCCTTCTTAGCCCTATATGAGATAGCTCTCCATCAGGTAATGGGCATCTAACCTGATGACAGTCCTACACCTGTTTGATGTAGACCCAGCTCTAGATGTTGGTTTCTAAAGCTTCGGCGATGGCTCCTTTCACTATACCTCACAGGCTTCCGGCCTCAATACAGTTACTGATAGATATCGCACCTCTACCTCATCTTTTGGGATGAGGTATCTTTTGTTTAATTTACCTCTAATAATTTAACATAGCATTTCTCCAATGTCAACAACTTTTATACTGTAAATTTCATCCTTATAATCTAACTTAGTTCACTAAGGCTTCATTAGATATGATTATGTGTATCATAATAGTTTGCAAATCTAAAAATGCTTAACTATCTTATTATGTTCATCTAATAAAGCAACTTTTGGAACTAACTCTTTTGCTTCTTCACGATCCATCAACGCATAAGCAATAATAATAACTACATCTTCTCTTTGAGCTAGTCTTGCAGCAGCCCCGTTTAAGCAGATAGTTCCACTATTTCTCTCTCCTTTAATCACATAGGTTTCAAAACGAGCTCCATTATTATTGTTAACAATCTGCACTTTTTGCCCAGGTAAAATACCTGTAGCTTCAATCAATGCTTCGTCAATAGTGATACTTCCCTCATAGTTAAGGTTAGCATCTGTTACTCGTGCTTTGTGTAATTTACCTGTCATCATTTCAATTAACATTAATTTACCTCCAATCGAAGATTATCTATAAGTCGTGTCTTACCCATTTTTACTGCTAAAGCTATAAGAATTTTACCTTCTAATACATCTATGTCTTCTAGTGTTTTCTCACTTACTATACTAACATAATCAATTGTAGCGGCTGGTTGTGTTTGAATCATCTGCTCCATCAAGTCTCTGATCTCGGTGGCAGAACGCTGCCCTTGTTCAATCCGTGATTTAGCTTCCTGTAAAGCTTTATACAGAATAGTAGCTTGTTTTCTTTCTTCCTTGCTTAAATAAGCATTTCTAGAGCTCATTGCCAAACCATCTTTTTCTCGAACAATCGGACAAACTACTACTTTTAAAGGCATGTTAAGATCTTCAACCATTCGCTTAATAACAATAGCTTGTTGAGCATCTTTTTGCCCAAAATAAGCTCGATTAGGTTGAACGATATTAAATAATTTTGTGACAATGGTTGTTACCCCTTCAAAATGTGTTGGTCTAGAAGCACCACATAAATGATTTGTAAGTCCATTAACATTGACAAAAGTGGCATGATGAGTTTTATACATCATCTCATTATCTGGTATAAATATTATATCTGCTCCAGCTTCTTCGGCTAATTTCTTATCATTTTCTAAGTCCCTTGGATATTGATCTAAATCCTCATTAGGTCCAAATTGAGTTGGGTTAATATAAATACTCAATACTGTTATATCATTTTCCTTAGCTGATGATTCAATTAGGGATAAATGACCTTTATGCAAATAGCCCATGGTTGGTACAAATCCAATAGCCTTACCATCATAACGATATTGATCTAAAAGATTTCTTAATTTCTTAATCTCTTGACAAACTTGCATTTATTCCCCTCCTCCATATATTTTCCCAATAACCTCATCACTGAGGTGGAAGCTATGTTCTTCTGCTGGAAACTTTTTATCCTTTACTTCATTGACATATGCTTTTGTTGCAGTTTGCATCTCAGTTCTCATATCGGCATACTGTTTGACGAATTTAGGGATCATACGAGAGTATAACCCTAAGACATCATGACTGACTAACACTTGACCATTACAACTCACACCAGCACCAATACCGATGGTTGGAATACTAATTTCATCTGATATCATCTTAGCCAGTTCCATAGGTACACATTCAAGAACAATTGCAAAAGCTCCAGCTTTCTCAAGTTCTTTTGCATCTTCTAAGAGTCTTTTAGCCTCTCCCTCTGTTTTTCCTTGAATATAATACCCACCTAATTGATTGATGGACTGTGGGGTAAGCCCTATATGTCCCATAACAGGTATTCCTGCATTAACGATAGCCTTCACTTGGTCTAATACTTCTTTACCACCTTCAAGCTTAACAGCATTAGCTTTTCCTTCCTGTATGAGTCGCCCAGCATTTCTAACAGCCTCATACACCCCTAGGTGATAAGAAAGAAATGGTAAATCAGCTACTATTAATGCTCTTTTACTTCCTCTACTTACTGCTTTGACATGATGGAGCATATCTGCCATGGTTACCCTTGTGGTATCCTCATATCCTAAAACAACCATGCCCAATGAATCGCCAACTAATAGGATATCAACCCCAGCTTCATCAAAAATTTCAGCTGTTGGATAATCATATGCCGTTAGCATGGTTATGATTTCATTTTTCGTTTTCATTCTTCTGATAGTTTCTGTTGTTACCTTTTTCATTTTGTAATACCTCCTTAAGACCATCTAGAGTGTATTCATCTAATTGATTTTGTTTACGCACAATGCTTAAGGTGCTTTCACCTAATAAACGATAAATTTCTTCTATATGTTTATTCTCTTTAGAAATAGCTTGTAAATGTGTTCTTATTGTTCCAACATCACCTCGAGCAATAGGTCCTGTTAGAGCTGCTTCAGACCCTTTTTCTAAAAAGTTATGCAGTGTACCAGTTGCTAAAGGTTCTATAAGTTCTATAGCTGAATGTTGTTCAAATCCAGCTTTAACTAAGCATTCTATCCCTATATCCATTAATGTAACAAGATAATTGGATACTATACAGGCTGCAGCATGATATAGGGATTTTTGTTCAGTTTTTAATTCACGCACTTTTAGATGAACAACTTGCAATATCTTTTTTAATTCGTTCATCTGAGTACCTTTTCCTTCTAATGTAAGTGGTGTTTGACCTAATACTTTTAATGCATAATCCTCATCAGCAAAAGATAACATGGGGTGTAGAGATGCAACGGTAACTCCTTGTTGAAATAAGGGTTCTAATAATGCCGAAGAGTGAACCCCACTGGTATGGCATACTATTTTACTCTTCCAGTCAAGGTTGAGCTTTCCTAAATGTACAGCCATATCACCAATCCTATCATCAGGCATAGTCATCATAATTAACTGTGATGTAGTAATTAAGTCACGTAATTCTTTAAAGGCTTGACTTTTAGTGAGTTCTGCACCTTTACTTGCTGATTCATAGGATCGACTATAATAACCAGTAATTTGTACTCCATGCTTAGCAAAATACCTTCCTAATGTTTTCCCTACTTGTCCTGCTCCAATAAATCCAATCATATTGAACCTCCTGCTAGCTTGCAATCAAAAAACCCTCCTTGAACAGACAGTGTCCAAGAAGGGTATACTTCACCTAAGGTATCTTGTCCGTCTCTGTCCATGGGATCAAAGCAGATATAAACGATAATATTTTATTATTCTATCCATCTTTTCTGATATCAATAATATTTTCAAGTATGATATGGGCTAAATCTTTTTTAGGCATTAGAGGATAACTTTTTTCGTTTCCATCTTTATGCACCAAGGTTACTTTATTCGTATCTGACTTAAAACCTGCCCCAGCTTTTGTTATATCATTTATAACAATTAAATCCGTTTGTTTAGCTTTTAACTTCTTAATACCATTTTCCATGACATCATTGGTTTCAGCTGCGAATCCCACAATAATTTGGTGGTCTTCTTTATGCATACCGATCCATTTTAGTATGTCTGGGTTACGATTTAATTGAAGTTCTAAGTCTTCATCGGACTTTTTAATCTTATTATCACGATAATATCTTGGTCGATAATCTGCTACTGCGGCTGATTTAATGATAATATCTTGCTCTGATAAGTTTTCTTTAACAATGCTAAACATCTCTTCAGCTGTTTGGATCTGTACAAAATCCTTTAAGCCAGTAGGTTCTCTTAGGGTAACAGGGCCTGATATTAATGTAACCTCTGCTCCTTTTAAGACGGCTGCTTCTGCAATGGCATAACCCATCTTTCCTGAAGAATGATTCGTTAGATAGCGTACAGGATCTAAAGGTTCCCTAGTTGGTCCCGCTGTTATAAGAACTTTAAGACCTTTCATGGGCTGATCCTTTATTAATTCTCGATTTATTGCTTGGATTATTGTATCAACATCGGCTAATTTTCCTTTACCCATATCACCACAGGCTAATCTTCCTGATTCCGGTTCAATGAATTGATAGCCAAATTCTTTAAGACTTTTAATATTCTTTTGAACAATAGGATTGTCGTACATATTGGTATTCATAGCAGGTGCTACAAGAACAGGCGCTTTTGTAGCCATGACTGTTGTAGATAGCATATCATCTGCTATACCATTGGCCATTTTACCAATTATATTAGCTGTGGCTGGCGCTACTAAAAAGATATCCGCTGCCTTAGCCAAAGCAATATGCTCGATATCCCACTTCTCCACCTTTTCAAACATATCTACCACAACTGGTTGCTGACTCAATGATTGAAAAGTTAAGGGTGCAACAAATTCTGTAGCTGCTTCAGTCATGATGACATGGACAGTAGCATTTAGCTTTTTTAAACGGCTTACCACATCACAAACTTTATAAACGGCAATACCACCACTTACACCTATTACAATGGTTTTTCCTTTTAACATCTCGGAATCTCCTTTCGGTGTATTATCTTCAATATAACATGACAGTTATCAAAAATCAATATGAAATAGTTGACTACCTCTTTTAAGAATCCAAAAGCTATAAGTCTTCATTTACTGACTTATAGCTTTATATGCTAATTAATTCAAAATTACTATATTTCTAATAAATCTTAGTTTAGTAACCTTCTTGTACTAATACAGCTATCCTTCCGTTGCTAACAGTGACCTCTGCCGCTTCTATTTCGATTGGTGTTACCTTTACAAAATAAGTACAACATCCTCTATTACATATTGTTTGCTCACAGAATGTAAAATCAAATGATTCTGTAACCTGAATGCTATCCTGATCTATACGAGCAAGTGCCCAAACGCCTTGCGATTCCTCAATACCATCCTCACAAACTCTAAGTAATTCATATCTAAGTAAGGCATTTAACTCCTGACCATCAAAATTTGTTCTTTCAAAACTTACAATACTTGAAAACTCGATATTGATTTTGGGTTGACATAAATTATTAGTATCTATGGTAACCTGAGCTAATTGAAAAGCTGAGTCATCAGAAGAAGTAAAGGTTCTACTCCCTGTGCCACTTCCACATTCCAATAATGTTCTTTTAGGTTCACTCTTTGGTTGTACTAATTTTTTACTTTCCAATTTAGATGATTGAGCTAGTGCAGTCATCCTAGAATTACTGATCATTGCAAATTCTTGCTCCTCTGTAGGTACTTCAATAGGTGTTAACATCACGAAATACTCACAGCATCCAATAAAACTCAAACATTCACAATAAGTAAATCCAAATCCCTGAGCTGTTTGAATTTCTCCACTTATTGCTCCTACATTATATATCCAGTTCCCCAGTGAAATTGCTGATCTTTTACCACATCTTCTAAACAGCTGGAATTGAAAATTAACTGATTCGGCGGGAACTTCCTCATGGATATAGCTTATAATGCTGGAAAACTCAATCAAAACAGTAGGTTCACAAAGAGATGCGGTATCTAACTCAACACTTGCAATTCGAACCGGGGGCTCATCTTCTGTTCCAAAGATAACACTTCCATTACCTTGTCCACAAGATAATATGGTTTCTTTTGGTTTAACATATTCAGAGACATAATCCTCCTGGAAGTCATGTGAAATGCAACCCTCAGCAGATTGACCCATAGCAGCCATTCTGCCATCACTGACTGTTACTCTAACATCAGTTATTTCAAGAGGCGTTACCTTTACAAAATAATCACAACAGTCAGGACAGTTATTGCATTCACAGAAAATAAAATTAAACGATTCTTGGGCAACATCTAAAAAATCAGAATCGGATATATTAATTTTTTCAAAATTCCACGTTCCCAGTGAAAATGGGGATTCCCCTTTACAAGTTTTAAATAATTCATACTTTAATCGAACTGTTCCGTTAGAATTCAATCTTTCTACTCGGACTAAACTGGAAAACTTAAATAGAACTCTAGGTTTATCTAAACAACTAGTATTAAGAGAAACTCTTGCCATTTGGAAGGGCGTATCATTAATTGAAGTAAAGGTTTTACTTCCACTTCCTAGACCACATTCTAAAAGTATGTCTCCTTTCTCTCGTTGGTAAGGTATATATTCTACGTATTGACTATTTGACATATCTAAACCTCCAATTGGTTATTCTATATTTGGATCACACTTAATCACAACATGAAGAACTTACTATAGCAGCAATTCTACCATTGTCAACTGTTGCCACAGTTTGTACATCAGTACCTACTGTCACTTCTAGCGCAGTAACCGTTACAAAATAATCACAACATCCTTTACATATGATCTCATCACAATAAACAAAATCAAATGACTCAGTAGTACTATTCCTCTGGCTGCCAACACCATTAGTCAATTCGAATTCCCATACACCTAATGTAAGAGGTTGTCTATTATCACACACTCTAAATAATTCATACCGTAATTGTATAGCAGAATTAGCGTCATCCAGCAAATTCTCCACGTTTGCACTTACAATACTTGAAAACTGAATATCTACTATCGGTTTAAATAAAAAAGTGCTATCAATTGTAACATGGGCTAATTGAAAAGCTTGTTCACTAGCTGATGTAAATGTCCTGCTTCCACTACTGTCTCCACATATGAGCATTATTTCATTCTGTTTTTTATGCAATAATCTTCTATTCAAATAGTCTTTGAAAAACATCTTGGTTCCTTGTGCTGTTGCTACCATCTCAGCACTGTAAACCGTCACATCATCATTAACCCCGGTGCCTGACTCTTCAATTACTCGTGGAATAACTCTTACAAAATATTCACAACTACAGGATATGGCTTGACATTCACAAAAGATAAAATTAAAAGTTTTGTTGGTTAACTCTCGGGAGTTCTCGACTTCAAAGGTCCATAGACCACGAGATACTGGCTCACTATCACCACACACTCTCAATAATTCAAATTGAAGTATTGTATCTACAATATCCTCAGATAGCTTAATAATACTTGAAAACTCGATTAAGATACTTGGTTGATCTAACCAAGTAGTATCTATTGACACATGGGCTATATCAACTGGAAGGAACAAGCTATTTTCTTTAAATACAGCGCCACCATTGCCTTCTCCACAGACCAGTATAGTATCTCTTGGTTCTATCTTTCTTCTCTTTTCATCTTTTAATGATATTAATGCAGCCATCTGTCCATTACTCACCATTGCTGAGGTGTTAATTAATTGAAGAGGTGTGACACTCACAAAATAATCACAACAATCGGTCACCTTTTGCTGATCACAGTAATTAAAGTTAAATGATTCTTCCAATCGTCGAAGTCTGGTGTTAAAAGAATCCTCTTTCTCAAATATCCACGTTCCTAAACATGTAGGTTCTACACCCTCACAGCTTCTAAATAATTCATACTTTAACCTAGCTGTTCTGCCTCCCTCAGCTTCTTTCTCTAATACAACTTCACTTGAAAACTTGATTAATACTTCTGTTTTATCCAAGCAGCTTGTTTCAAGTGTAACATGAGCTAATTGAAAGGATGTCTCATTAGATGATGTAAATGTTCTACTTCCAGACCCTTCACCACATACAAGTCGTATATCACAATCTCTATCTACACTCATTTAAATTGAACCTCCTTTCCTTCTGCTAAGGCAGCTATTCTACCATTCCCCACTGTAGCAACACTTAATATGTCGGTACCTTCTATTATTTCAATAGCTGTAACGGTTACAAAATAATCACAACAACCTGGATCTACTGAACGGTCACAGTAAACAAAATCAAATGTTTCTGTACCGGCTATGTTTTCAGCACCGTTTTCAGTCCGCTCAAATTCCCAGACTCCTAATGAAGTGGTTCTTTTATTCTCACATTTTCTAAACAGTTCATAGCGTAATTGTATCGATGCCTCCAAGTCCTCTCCTGCTCCTACCAGTTGATAACTGACTAGACTTGAAAATTGAATATTGACTATAGGCTTACATAAGCAAGATGTATCTACAGAAACATTAGCTAATTGAAAAGTCTGATCACTTTGTGATGTAAATGTTCTACTTCCAGTGCTTGTACCGCATGCTAGTAATAAGTTTTTAGATTGTGTACACTTTAATAGAGGATCTTTGGTTGGATATACATTAGATGATTGAATAACAGCAATCATTCTAGCACTATAAACTGTTACATCATCATCAACCCCTCCTCCTTCACTTATATCAAGTGGTGTTACCCTTACAAAATAATCACAGCAATCTGATATATCTTCAATATCACAATATATAAAACTAAAAGCTCTATTAACCAAAATATCCGAGTCTGTTGCTTCAAATATCCAAGATCCTCGTAATACAGGTTCTCCCTCATCACATCCCCTCAATAAATCAAATCTTAGAATTACATCTTCTATATCTTCTGCTAGTTTAATTATGCTGGAAAATTCAATTAAGATTTTAGGTTTCATTAAACCTGTTACATCAACAGAAACATGTGCTATATCGCTTGCTAACCGTAATCCATCTTCTTTAAAAACAATGCCCCCATTCCCTTTTCCACAAGCAATAGTACTATTGATATCAAATTTCTTATTATCGTAATCCACACTATGAAGACATACTTGACTCAATGCCGCTATTCTACCATTACTAACAGTAGCCGTATAATTTGTTATTTCCAAAGGTGTAACTCTTACAAAATAATTACATTCATACACACATTTTGAAGAATCACAGAAAACGAAATTGAAGGATTCCTCTACGGTATTAAATCTATTATTAGCAATATCAGATTTCTCAAAGATCCATGAACCTAAGGTTATTGCCTCCTCTCCATCACATGATCTTAATAACTCGTACTGTAACTTTACAGCACCCGAAAGAGCATCCAATCGATTTAATCTAACTGAGCTAGAGAACTTTATCAAATTTTCTTTTTTATTTATTCTTATGGTCTCTAGAGTAACGAAAGCTATTTGAAAAGGAGTATCATCAGTTGAGAAAAAAGTTTTACTCCCTGAGCCTTGACCACATTCTAAAAACACTTTTTGCTCTTTACAGTTAATTGGTTTATACTCTTGATAATGTTGATTGTATGGCATTTATATACCTCCATTCTTTTATATTTATTGATTATTTTTATACTCACTTCAAGATGATTGAGCCAATGCAGCCATTCTACCATTACTTACAGTGGCAGTTATTAACCCGTCTGTTAGTTCAATGGGTGTAACCTCTACAAAATAATCACAGCATCCTACACAAGTCTTACAATCACAATAGGTGAAGTCAAAAACACCGGTTGATCGATCTATAATACGAAAGTCTATCCACCCAACTATCCAAACACCTATGGACATGGGTTCTCTATTGTCACAAACCCTAAATAGTTCATACCGTAATTGAGCTCTTCCTTGATCCACAAGCTGTTGGAAGCTTAAAATACTTGAAAACTCAATGTTCACAATCGGCTTACATAGACAAGTTGTATCGATAGTTGTATGAGCCAATTGAAAAGCAGAATCACTTGATGATGTGAATACTTTACTACCAGTTCCTGAACCACATTCCATTAACGTTTTCTTACCTTTATTCTCAATACTTTTGCCATAGACTCTGACATCACTATCTGATAATTGAGCTATAGCTACTAGATTTGCATGATCGACTGTCACACCTAAATAAATGGCTGGAGCCCCTACAATTAACTCAATAGCTCTTACTGTAACAAAATATTCACAGCAACCCGTACAAGGTATATCATCGCAAAAGACAAATGTAAAGGTATTATCTATGGCCGATGGTACAGCAGTATTTTTCCTTTCAAAAGTCCAAATCCCTCGAGATAGAGCTTCTTTGTCATCACAGACTCTAAATAATTCAAACTCCAGTCGAACATCTTGTACTCTAAAAGCACTTTCTATAACACTGGAAAACTCTATTAAAATCTTAGGTCCTGTTAAACATGAGGTATCAATTGCAACATGTGCTACATTAACAGGCGGTTGTGACACCGTTGCTTGTCTAAAAATTGCACTGCCATTCTCTTGTCCACATACCAAAAGGATATCTTTTGCTTTTGGTAGTCTTCGCTCTACATTTAAAGTATTAGAAAGTGCCGCTATTCTACCATTACTCACCGTTGTAGTAGCTCCTGTAATTTCAAGAGGTGTTACTCTAACAAAATACTCACAACATTGTGAACAGTTGATAGACTCACAAAAAATAAAACTAAAGGACTCTTCTTGGCTCTCAAATACAACAGGTGCAGACCCAACCTCCTCAAACATCCAAGTTCCAATAGATACGGGGTCCTCATTACCACATACTCTCAATAACTCATACTGCAAACGTACAGTTGCACCACTGACGAATGCCTCCATAAGAACTAAACTAGAAAATTTAATTAATACATCTTGTCCATTTATATAGCTTGTATCTAGATTGACATGTGTTAATTGAAAGGGCATATCTTTAGCTGATATAAAAGTTCTACTACCAGTTCCTTCACCACACTCTAGTAATATCATTCAAAGTCCTCCTTTCGATTAATATTGTAGTATATAAATAAATTAGAGATAATTTGTCTAAATCTTGCAGATTAACTATTGTTGGATAAGGATTGGGGTATAATTTCTCTATTTTATACTATATAATATGTTTTTAGTTTGAATCCGTGCTATTCTCGCACTAAATGAATCTGAAGTAACAGAAAGAATATTTTCCTCAAAAAAAGACCGCCAACTTTGTTGACAGTCTAAACTAATTAATGCTTTGACAATTGTGATTAAATTAGCATTCTTGAATTTTAACAACAAGTTGTCCCATGGCTACTGTTGCATTTGCATTACTAAGTGTTGTAACAGAGTTTGTACTTACTAATTGAGCAGTTACTCTTACAAAGTAATCAATGCATCCTTGGCAAGGCGATGAGCAGATGCACTTATTAAAACTAAATGTATCACAAGTTTGTAAGTCCTGTGCTTCAGTAGTAATAGTTTCACCTGTTGAAGTTACTAATGTAATAGAACCTCCTGATAAGAATCTTCTGAATGTCCAACTACCTATGGTTATTTCGCTTCCACCATTACGTCTGCAAACTAATTCATAGAGAAGAACTACTTCAGCATCTTGTTGAATTACATCAATCGTTGTTGAATCTAATCCTGCCGTTGGGTTCAATTCTGAGCAGACTTGGCTTGAAAAGTAAATGTCTGTTACAGGTTTGCTGAAGCATGATGTATCAACAGTTACATAAGCAGCAGTAAATATTTGTCCAGTTGAATTAAACTGCATCATACCACCTGGAGTACCGCATTCTACTAATATTTTCTTTGGACATGGACTCATTGTTTTACAAACAACGCAATCTCTTTCTTTGCCGCACCCACAAGTACATTTACATTCATGCTCTCTCCAGTCATAATCTCTGCCATGACCTTTTTTATCATAGTCATAACCTTTTTTTGAGTCATAATCTTTATCGCAGCTACAAGATCTTTTTGACACTATTCATTTCCTCCTTTATAAAAAAAAGACCGCCAACTTCGTTGACAGTCTAGATATAATTAATGCTTTGTCAATGTGATTGAATTAGCACTCTTGAATTTTTGCAACAAGTTGTCCCATAGAGACTGTTGCATTTGCGTTAGCAAGTGTTGTAACAGAGTTTGTACTTACTAATTGAGCAGTTACTCTTACAAAGTAATCAATGCATCCTTGGCAAGGTGATGAGCAGATACACTTGTTAAAAGTAAATGTATCAGAAGTTTGTAAGTCCTGTGCATTATTTGATGTAATATCAAGTGCTGGTGCTACTAATGAACCACCTGATAAAAATCTTCTGAAAGTCCAGCTTCCTATGGTTATTTCACTTCCACCATTACGTCTGCAAACTAATTCATAGAGAAGAACTACTTCAGCATCTTGTTGAACTACATCATTAAGTACTGAATCTAATCCTGCTGTTGGATCTAATTCTGCACTAACTTGACTTGAAAAGTAAATATCTGTTACAGGTTTGCAGAAGCATGATGTATCAACAGTTACATTAGCAGCTGTATAGGTTTGTCCAGTAGCATTAAACTGCATCATACCACCTGGAGTACCGCATTCAACTAATATTTTCTTTGGACATGGACTCATAGGTTTGCAAACAGCACACTCTCTTTCTTTACCGCAGCCACAAGTGCATTTGCATTCACGCTCTCTCCAGTCATAATCTTTTCTGTCACAGCCTT
Organism: Vallitalea okinawensis; assembly: GCF_002964605.1. Taxonomy (NCBI): domain Bacteria; kingdom Bacillati; phylum Bacillota; class Clostridia; order Lachnospirales; family Vallitaleaceae; genus Vallitalea; species Vallitalea okinawensis. The sequence continues at coordinate 16,906 of NZ_KZ672986.1, read as the reverse complement.
TTCTTTCATAGTCATAATCTTTTTTCTCTACATAATCTTTATCACAGCTACAAGATCTTTTTGACATTATTCATTTCCTCCTTTATGGAAAATTATTAAGTATAGGCAGATTTCATAAAAATACTTATCATACAACTGTAGTTCTTAGACTACAAGCTTGTACGATAATTTATACTTAACTATGGTATTCAAATTCTTATAATACTAAGCTGTTTATAAGGATTTTAATACTTTTCTATCTTTTTAATATATATTATGCTACCCCTTCGTACTATGTGAAAAATAAAAGAAAGTTTTATCAATTTAGTATGTATATTCTACTGCTTTCTTCTTTTGTTCCTTCATTATAATATTTTAATCTATCTTTTAGCGGTGTCATCTATATTTCTATTTCTTTAGATTTACCTCTACCCTAAAAAGAAATATATTTTGATAAGCTAACCCTTTATTTACTATATACTTTAATAAACATGATCTCCCACCAAAGCACTTATTTGAACGTTATCAATCATTAAGTTAGCTGTCAATAAATTCTCAATAGATACTTGTACAAAATATTCACAACATCCTGAACAATCAGCATCATCACAAAAGTTAAACTCATAGGCATCAATCCATCTGGTGTTTTCAAAAGCATTATCAATTCTTTTTGCTTCAAATGCCCAATTGTTGAGTAGTACAGGTTTTCCGTTATCACAAACTCTAAAGAGTTCAAATTTTAATCGTCCTTGCGCATCATCCTCTGTAGCTAGATAACTAACTATACTTGAAAATTCAATGCTTACTACAGGTTTATAGAGATTATTTGTATCAATCTTTACTCTCCCAACGGGTATGGGAGGTATATCAAGGTTAACAAAGTTTGCATTCATACTTTGGCCACAAGCCAGTAAGGTTGATTCTTCTGTCTTTTCTGATTCCCCCACCAATGCAGCAATATGAACATCTGTTATCGATATGGTATTGATTTCATCTAAGCCCCCTACAGATACTTCCACAAAGTAGTCACAGCATTCAGCATTACTTAAGCGTTCGCAAAAAATAAAGTTATAAGAAGTAGATAGTCTTATATCCAAAAAATCTTCTATTAAAAATACCTCATAAATCCAATTATTGACTAAGACAGGTTCCTCATCACCGCAATCTCTGAACAACATGAAATTAAGTGACGCTTTTGCATCATCATCTCCAGCCAATAGATTAACTATACTTGAGAATTCAACCTCTACAACAGGTTTACTCAAGCCTTTGGTGTTAACTGTAACCTGGCCTAGGCTAGCTGAAGAAGGTGTTGGAATTATAGGTTGGGTTTGATTATTACCGTTAAATGAAGCACTTGTACCTTCACCACAAAATAATAATGTATCATGAGTTATAGCTTGAATTTGGACGTTATCAATGGATACTGTAGCATTAACAATATTATCAGCGGATACTGAAACAAAATACTCACATACCTTGGAATAATTTAAGTAATCACAATATATAAAAGAAAAAGATTTGGTTAATCCTATTATTTCAAATGCGTTTTCTATCAGTGAAGCTTCATATGTCCATGTGTCTAATAGTAAAGCCTCCCCCTGATCACATACCCTAAATAAGTTGAATGTTAAAAGAGTTTGCGAATCATCATCTGTACTTGTAAGGTTAACAACACTTGAAAATTTAATTTTGACCTGTGCCTTACATCCTTCTCTTCCATTGACTGTTACTAAACCTACAGTTGCTGGTGTTGTATCTGGTATTGAAAACTGTGCACTACCGCCTTGTCCACAGAATATTTGTAGAGGTTGATGGATTGATTTATCTTTCATAACTCTATTTTGATCAATCATATGATATTCCTCCTTTCAATAAGTTTACTTCACTATTGGGCTCCTGTATTTATATACAGTAACATCTTTTGTCTACGCCCCGGCCAATGCTGTGATATGGACATTGTCAACTAGAATAATAGCAGTTACTAAGTTTTCTATGGATACCTCAACAAAATAGTCACAACAGCCAATACATCCTGGATCATCACAGAAATTGAAATCGAAAGTGTCTATAAATTTTGTATCCTCTTGAACATCATCAATTCTTTTTAATTCAAAATTCCAATTATTTAATAGAATAGCTTCTCCTTTATCACAAACTCTAAAAAGTGTAAATCTTAATCGCCCCTGTGCAGCACCTTGTGAAGCTAAATAACTAACGACACTTGAGAATTCAATACTTACTTTCGGTTTACACAATGCATTTGTATCAATCTGAACATGACCTACATTTATTGCAGGGACATCTGTGTTAACAAAGGCAGCACTTCGACCTTGCCCACACTCTAATTGAGATATTTTATTTATTTTTTTTGATTCGCTAACTAATGCTGCTATATGAACGTCTGTAATCGATAAACTATCAATAAATTGTAGTCCACCTACAGATACCTTTATAAAATAATCACAACAATCTAGACCACTTAGGCATTCACAAAATGAAAAACTATAAGCAGTAGATAACCTTATATTACCAAATCCCTGGTCATTGATTGTGTAAACTTCGTACAGCCAGTTATTTACTAATACTGGTTCTATATCATCACATGCTCTAAACAGCTGAAAGTTTAAAGATGCTTTCTCATCACCATCTGTGGCTACTAAGTTAATAATACTTGAAAATTCAAATTCTACTACTGGTTTACGTAAACCACTTGTATTGACCATCACTTGACCTAATTCAGCTAGAGAAGGATCAGGAATTAATGGCTGACCTGTGGTATTACCTTGAAAAAAAGCACTCATACCTTCTCCACAGGATATTAAGGTTGGATGGGCTATGGCTTGTATTTGAACATTATCAATGGATACACTGGCTCGTACAATGTTATCCACTGATACTTCTACAAAATATTCACAAAGTCTTGAGCTGTTTATACGATCACAATAATTGAATGTAAAAGATTTCGTCAGCTCAATAACTTCAAAAACATCATCTATAAAAAATATCTCATATTGCCAATTGTCTAATTCAATGGGTTCCTCATTTTCACATGTTCTAAACAATCTAAATGTTAATATAACTTCCGGCTCATCATCAGTACTTGTTAAGCTAATAATACTCGAGAACTTAATCTTAACTAAAGATCTACACAATTTAATACCATCAACTGTAACATGACCAATATTAGCTGGAGTAGCATCATTAGTTGAGAATTGCGCACTACCACCTTGCCCACAGAATATCTGAAATGGTTGATTTGCTATCATAGACTACATTCCTCCTTTTCTTTTTTTAATCACTCTGAGGTGTTTATTGCACTAATGCTGTCATGTGAACATTATTGACTACTATATTGGCTGTAAGCAAGTTCTCTAGTGATATTTCAACAAAATACTCGCAACATTCCGAACAAGATGAGACATCACAGAAGTTAAAACTAAATGTTTTAATGAATCTTGTTCCTTCAAAAGCATCTTCAATCCTAAATACTTCATAGGTCCAATTATTTAATAACTCCGGTGGTTTTTCATTACAAGCTTTAAATAACCCAAAGGTTAATCTTGCCTCTGCTCCATCTGCATTTGGAGCTAGACCATCTTCTGTTGCCAAAAAACTAACGATACTAGAAAACGCTAGACTAACTGTTGGTCGATTAATATTAGTAGCATCAACAAAAACCCTTCCTATAATTACTGAAGGATCATCAGGGTTTACAAAGGCTCCATTTCCGCCCTGACCGCAAAATAGCAGAGTAGGTTGACTACTAGCCTTTTTTATCAAATTTGACATTATTGTTATCCTCCTTTTTCAATTTTTAATTTATTCATGTTAGTAGTACCCACTCAACCTGCTAAAGCTGTAATATGGACATTGTTGATTTGTACACTTGATTGTTGTAACCCTCCTACAAAAGCTTCTACAAAATATTCACAGCAATCTCCATCATTTAAACATTCACAAAAATTAAAAGCAAAAGAAGTGGACAATCTTTCCCTAATAGTTGTATTCTCTAATTCGAAGACTTCATAGGACCAGCTGTTAACGACAACTGGTTCTTCATCATCACAGTTTCTATACAAAAGAAAGCTTAATGATGCTTTTGCATCAGACCCTGCAGCTAAAAAACTAACAATACTTGAGAACTCAATTTCAATCACTGGCTTCATGCGATGCCTTGTATCCACTGTAACTTGTGCTATCCTAGCTGAAGAGGGTATGGGAACTGTAGGTGTGAAAGTGTCAGTACCTGGAAATGATGTACTTACACCTCGCCCGCAGAATAAAGTTACTTCACGGGGATTTTTATGATCATAATCTGATTTCTTAATTGACGTTGACATAAGGTTAATTCCTCCTTTTCAGAAATTCATTTACTACTTACTACTGAGCTATCGCTTGAATTTGTACATCATCTACGGATATAGTAGCATTGACCAAATTGTCTACAGACACCTCAACAAAATACTCGCTTAACCTAAATAAATTTAAGCGGTCACAAAAAATAAATGCAAAGGAAGTGTTGAGTCTTAGTTCCGTGTTGATGTTATTGATTTGGAATGCTTCATATACCCAGCTATTTAATGGCATGGGCACACCATTATCTACACCTCTGAATAATCTAAATGTTAATAAGGCTTGTGGTAAGTTAGCCAAACCTGTTAGATTAACAATACTTGAAAACTTAAATCTAACAAGTGGCTCACATAATTCCCTAGTATCTACTGTCACTGAACCTATATTAACTGGTGGGTCATCTGGACTTGAAAACTCAGCGTTTCCTCCTTGTCCACAAAATAGACATAATGGTTTATTCACAAGTTCTTTCTTACATCTACAGTCTTTTTTATTCGTTAACATGGATTAATTCCTCCTTCTTTAATATTTCTTTCAATACTTACTTTGGCTTGTACAATATAACTTGGCTATTTAGTAACTTTTCTATAGTTACACTCTTTTATACCCATAACAATCTCTACAATATAATATGAGGTTATTGAACTCTTTGTTCTAAAAACACCTCAAACTTACAAAAGTAGAGGTGTTTCGAGATTAATTATAATACTTCATTTTCTAAATCAATGATTCTATCATCTAATTCTTTAATTTTCTTCTCTATTTCTTCTATTTTGTCTATATTTACTCTTCTTCTACGTTTTGACCTATGTGAAGACTTCTTTTTCTTAGATTTCTCCCTCTCAATTGTTTCATTGTTATCGCCATGATGTCTTTTTCTTGACATAATAAACCTCCAGTTCACCACTCATAATGTTTTCTCTATATCATATTCATTAGCAGTAAGAAAGGTACAAGTTATGAATAAAAAGACACCTTAACTCCACATAGAGTAAGGTGTCTCATTGTTAATCTATATTAGGAAGAACTTTTTCGTAGGGTATCCATAAATAAGTTCCGTTAACGATATCAGGTATGTAATCATTGGGATCTTCATTTATTGCTAAATAATAAGCCATGTTCATCACCATCTTACCTTGTTCAGCATTATCATTATTAACTGTACCAATGATCTCTCCTGTTTCCAAGGCTTCAATAGCAGATTCAATGGCATCAACTCCAACAACAGGTATGTTATATGCCACCTCACTTGCTTTCATTGCGTCAATGGCGCCTAGAGCCATGGCATCATTATTACTGAAAATAAATTCTATATCATCCCCAAAGAAATCCAGCCATGTCGCCATCTTATCTTTCGCTTCACTTCTTTGCCAATTTGCTGTATCCCTTACTAGTTCTTCAACTTCTATACCTTGCTCCACTACAGCATTAATAGCATATTTGGTTCTTAGAAGGGCATCTTGATGTCCTGGTTGTCCTTCTAGCATGACATATTGCATAATGCCATCTCCGTTTTTATCAACTTGAGGATTATCCATCCAATAGCTTACGGCAATTTCACCTTGAATAATGCCTGAATCTTCTGCTTTTGCACCTACGTAATAAGTCTTCTCCCATCTTGCCATATCGACTTCAACCGGCTCTCTATTAAAAAATACAATAGGTATATCAGCTTGCTTTGCTTTATCAATCACATTGGCAGCATTACTTCTGTCTACAAGATTGATAGCTAAAGCATCATAGTCCTCCTGAATAAAGTGATCGATTTGATCATCCTGAATATCTTGCTGATTTTTCCCATCCACAATATCAACGATGATTTCCTGTGGATTCATAGCATTGATTTCCTCTGCTTGTTCTATGATGGTTGCTTTCACAGATGAAATAAACTGATCATCGAATCTATAGATTAATATACCTATTTTTATCTCATTTTCAACATAGCTGTCTTGTTGCATAACTTCATCTGCTTTTAAACAGCCTATGTTCATTACCATCAATAGTATCAGTAAAATTGCTACAACATTCTTCCCCATAACTCAACACCTCAAGTTTAAAGGTAGTCATACACCTTATTTCTTACCATATTTTCTTGAGTCAATAGCAACAGCCGTTATGATAATAAGACCTTTAATGATGTATTGCAGATAAGGATTAACCCCTATAAAAGATAATCCATAGGCTATGACTTGAAAAATTAATACCCCTGTCACAATCCCAGATACAGAACCAACACCACCATTAAAGGATAAACCACCTACGATACATGCTGAAATAGCATCTAACTCATACATATTTCCAGTGTTATTTGTTGCACTACCAATCCTTGCCGCCTCTAATGAACCACCTAAGCCATATAATAAGCCTGCAACAGTAAATACAAGAATAGTATATGCTGTTACATTAACCCCAGAAACAAAGGCTGCTTCTTTATTACCACCGATTGCATATATGTTCTTTCCAAACTTAGTCTTGTTCCATAGCACCCAGATAATCACCGTAATGACCACTGCGTAGATAATCAGATACGGTAAGTCGAAACTTCCAATACTAAATGAATCTTGCGCAAATGAAGTAAATTTTGAATCTAATCCTCCGATTGGCTGTGCACCATATGGTGGCCGGTCGTAATAAATAGAATTAACGCCGTATACAATGACCATCATACCTAATGTTGCAATAAAAGGATCTACATTTAATTTTGCAACAACAAACCCATTAATAGAACTAAAAAAGGCACAAACTAGCATGACGATAAGAATGGGTATGATAATGCTCAATTGAGGTAGATCAGGATACATCCGATAAGCATAGTCCGGCGCTTGAAGTAAAGAAGCTGAAATAACGGCTGCTAATCCAACTTGTCTACCTAGTGATAAATCTGTCCCTTTAGCTACGATAATTCCACCAACCCCAAGTGCCATAATAATACGTGTTGAAGCTTGTGTAAGGATATTTTTCAAATTTCTCATGGAAACAAAATCAGGTGATAATATAATTATAACAATTAATAATCCCAAAAGCACGAGATAAATTGCATTATTCATTAAAAATTCCGAAATATTACCTTTTTTTAGTTTGATACTTTCTAACACTTCCGTTCCCCCCTATAAATATTTAGCTGATAATCTCAATATTTCTTCTTGGGTTGTTTCTCTTGTATTAACAATTCCTGCAACGCGCCCATTACTCATTACAAGAATTCTATCTGTAATGCCAAGTAACTCAGGCATCTCTGAAGATACCATAATGATACCTTTATCTCTATTGGCTAGTTCAATCATCAATTGATATATATCAAATTTAGCTCCTACATCTATCCCTCGGGTAGGTTCATCTAAGAGTAGTATTTCTGGTTCAGTTAATAACCATCTACCAAGTATGACTTTCTGCTGATTACCACCAGATAGAGACTTTATTCGTGTTTTTTGAGAAGGTGTTTTAACAGACAGACTTTCTATAACCCATGATGTATCCACTTCCATCTTTTTATCATCTAAGAGCTTATAAATTTTTTGATATTTATCAATATTAGCAATAATAGAATTAAATAAGATATTGGATACACCAAAGATCCCTGTTGCTCGACGTTCTTCAGTAACTAATGCGAACCCATTTTTGATAGCTACTCGGGGATTTTTATTTCTGATTTTTTTCCCATGAAGAAGAACTTCTCCAGTTTTCATATGCCTTGCACCGAATAGTGTTTCAATTAGTTCAGTTCTTCTTGAGCCGACTAGACCCGATACACCTAAAATCTCTCCTTTTCGAAGTTGAAAGGATGCGTCGACAACTGCTGGTTGATAAGTTGCTGTCAAATTTTTAACCTCTAAGATGACCTCGCTAGGTACATTCGTCTTCTCAGGGAAACGATGGGTTAGATCACGACCAACCATTAAATTAATAATTTCATCCGTTGTTACCTCTCTTGCATCTTTCGTGGCTATCCATTTACCATCTCGCATAACGGTGACTTCATCTGAAATCTCTAAGATTTCTTCCATTTTATGTGATATGTAAATAATACCTACACCATCCTCTTTAAGTGCACGAATGATATTAAATAAATGCATTACCTCTTTTTCAGTCAGAGATGAAGTTGGTTCATCCATAACAATTATCTTTGAATTATAAGAAACTGCTTTTGATATTTCAACCATCTGACTTTCAGAAATGGATAGATCTTTGACTTTTTGTCTGGGATCCAAGTTAATATCCAACTTTTTAAAAATATCAAGAGTATCCTTATACATCTTTTCTTCATCTATAAATAAACCCTTCTTTGGAAATCTTCCTAACCAAATATTATCCATTATTCTTGTTTGCCTAACTTGATTAAGTTCTTGATGTACCATTGATACACCATTATCTAATGATTGCTTAGCCGATTCAAATTCTACCTGTTTACCTTCTAAAAATATTTCACCTTCATCTTTATGATAAATACCAAATAAACATTTCATAAGTGTTGACTTCCCTGCACCATTTTCGCCCATTAACGCATGTACAGTACCAGCCTTGACTGTTAGCTTTGCACTATCTAATGCTTTTACACCTGGAAAGGATTTTGAGATACTCCTCATTTCCAATAGACTATTTTCCATATGCAATCCCCCTCCTATAAAGGACTTTAGCATAATACTATGCTGACATAGATAAGCCGAAGATGCATATAACATCTTCGGCATCTTTTATCGACTTACGTATTGTAGTTATTCGCCGTAACAGTCTTTTGCCACTTGAATATTATCGAGTTTAATTGCAACATAAGGTACACGAACTGCTTTTGTATCATCTAACGTCCAATCAGTTCCTTCAAGAGGATCTTTCCCTGCAGCCACATTAAGGGCTAAGTCAACAGTAGCTTTACCTTGGTTTGCAGCATCATTAAGAACTGATCCTACCAATGTACCTTCTTCAATCTTAACTAATGCGTCTGGAATTGCGTCTACACCTACGATTGGCATATACATATCTCCTGTAAAGTAACCTTCACTTTGCAATGAAGAAATAGCACCTAAAGCCATGGCATCATTATTACAGATAACGTATTCTATCGCATCACCATGTTTTGCAATCCATGCATCCATTAGCTCTTTTGCTTTAACAGTGTCCCACATACCTGTTTGAAGTTCTAACTCTTCAACTTCTATTCCTTTTTCCACTACTGTTTGAACAGAGAATGTTGTTCTGGCTTCTGCATCTGGATGCCCTGGTTCACCTTTTAATAGAACATATTGCATTTTACCATCACCATTTTTATCCCACTCAGGATGAGCTTCCCATGATTCTGCGATGAGTTCACCTTGAATAATACCAGATTCTGAAGATGTTGTTCCTACATACCAAGCTTTATCATAACTTGCCATATCTTCAGCACTAGGTTCTTTATTAAAGAATACTACTGGTAAATCTTCTTTCTTAGCTTTAGCAATAATTGTTGAAGCTGCTTGTGGATCAACTAAATTCACAGCTAAAGAGTTGACACCTTTAGAAATCATCATTTCAATCTGCTCATTTTGCTTTGCTTGATCATTTTGAGAATCGTTTAGAACTAACTCTGCTTTGCCCTCTGCATTGGTTTCAATTGCTCTTCTAACAAAAGACATAAAGTTATCATCAAATTTGTAAATTGTAACCCCAACTGATGGTTGACCTCCACCTGCCGATGTGTCAGTACTACTGCACCCTATCATAAGTCCTCCAACTAGTACAACAACGAGAATCAGTGATAATAGTTTTTTCATAATAACCCTCCCTCAATATTCTTAGCATATTCCTATAAATATGCTATATTTGACTTTACAATTTCTTGTAAATATCACTAATTAAATTATATTTATTTCACTTCAATAATGAAATAAATATTCTACGGAGAGTTATCAAAATTCTAATATGTACTTATAAACATTCTTACTTAATTGAAAATATTATTTTTTGCATATCACTATCATACATGTTTTCCGACGAAATAATGACTGTATCAATATACTCCTGATTAGGGATTTCTTGTCCTTTTAATTGATAAATAGTGTTCTTAACTCCGTAGTAGCCAATACTGAAATAGTTCTGGACCACTTGCTTATGAATAACACCATTATCGAGATAGTTAATAATGTGATCTGAATTATCGAATCCTAGAACACATATATCTTCATTCATTTCTTCTACAGCCTTAGCAATACCTATAGTTATCACATCATTCATTCCAATAATAGCGTCAAGACGATCATGCTCTTCAAGTAAAGATCGGGTTATCCTTCCTGCTGAGAACTCATCAGAGAGTGAATTCTCCATGCAAATGATTTCTATCGATGAGTGAATTTCTAAATAATCTAATAGTCCTTTTTCTCTATAGGAAAGATCTCTAGCATTATCTGTAACCACCCCTACGTTTCCTGTATCACCAACAAGCTCTATTAATGCTACTGCCATTCTCTCCCCAGACTTATAATGATTGGTACCAACATAACTCATAGAAACTTTTGGCTTTGTTTCTGATCCCATTATCATGACTAGGATATCATGATCAAAAGTCTTATTGATGATATCTTCAAGTTTTGTAAAATTAATAGGAGCGATAATAACAGCATCTACCTGATTATCAATAGCTGTTTCCATTAGATTAATCTGAGCATTAACATCTTTCTCATAGTCTGGTGCGAAAATTTGAATATTTGCCCCATACTCATTTGCCGCAGCATAAGCTCCTTGATTGATTAACTCCCAATCATATCCATATTTTGATTTTGTGATTATAGTAATTTCCAAGACTTTATCATTGTCTATACTTGATATATTAAGAAAGAGTACATAAGTAGAAAGGAGTAGAACACCTATTGCTATAATCCATTTTTTTCTTCTATTTGTCATATATTATCACCTCTAATAATAGGTAACCAAAGTTTCACCGTCGTACCTTCTTCGAGTTCGCTCTCAATATCAAGACCATATGCTCTTCCAAATCGAAGTTTAATGCGCTCATCAACATTTTTAACCCCAACACCATTCCCTTTTTTCTTAGTAGTTTGATTATCTTTACCTTCCCTAATTTTCTTCAGTTGTTCTTGGCTTATACCTAATCCATTATCTATAACTTCAAATAGAAGAAAATGTTCTACAATCTTTGCGTTTATTTGAATATCACCTTGATCTACCATGTATTCGATACCGTGATAGATAGCATTTTCAATCATAGGCTGAAGTATCAATTTCATTGTCTTTAAGGATTTTACTTCTTCATCAGCTGTAATGTTAAACTCAAATTTATCCTTATATCTAATTTTCTGAATAAGCATATAATTTCTGGCATGCTCAAGCTCCTCAGCAACAGTAATTATATTGGCTCCTTTACTAATACTGATTCGAAAAAACCGTGCAAGAGAAGTAACCAACTCGATTACCTCTTCATTCTGGTCACTTTCAGCCATCCATATAATGGAATCTAGCGTATTGTATAGGAAATGAGGGTTTATCTGAGCTTGTAAAGCATTTAACTCTGTTTGCCGTTTAGCTTCATGCTCACGTTGATTTTCTTCAATAAGTTCCTTGATTTTTTTAACCATCACGTTAAAAGAATCTGCTAATTGCAGTACCTCTCTTTCTCCATTGGTTATTATTACTTGTGTATTGAAGTTACCTTCTTCTACCTTCCTCATATACCTTCCAAGTTTCATAATAGGCTGTGATATCTTACCTGATATATACCATGATAACCAAATGATAATCAGTAAAATAATAGGAATTGTGAAAAGAACCTCTCTCGCTATCCTCGTATTATTACTAGCAATGTCATCAATATATGATACCCCAACGATGTTCCAATCTACAAAACTCAATGTTTTATGAACAATTAAAAATTCTTCTCCCATGCCGTTTTGATTTACCTGCCAGTTCTCATTACTTATATTGATGTTATTAATTTCAAATTCTTCTTTTAATCCAGCAAACACTAGTGCTTGCTGTGGATGATAAATGATCTCATCATGACTGTTCCTGATGTAGACATAGCCTCTTCCTCCCAAATTAAGGTTGCTACATATATTATGGATGGTTTGAATACCCATATCCACGACAAGTACAGCCTTTTCTTTCCTACCTTTATTCTGAATTTCGATGGGTTTTGAAATAGTAATGACCCAAGGATGTTGATCAACAAAAACATTCTGAACATGAGGTTCTGATATCGAATACATGATTTCTTGCTGAGAGATTTTATTGAACCACACTTCATTTTTAACATCATAACCTGCTTTTAAATTATGACCTGGAACACTGGTCAATCTATTACCACTTAAATCAAAAATTGTTATGGATGCTAGATTATTTCTTGTACTATAAAACATATGTAATTCTGAGGATAGTTTGAAATCCACATTATTGTCATTTTGGATTATTAAATTATGTATATCACTTGTTGTCTTTATTCCCTGCTCCAAATAATCTTCTATGTTAATTTTTAGTTGATCCATGATTTGATCATATGCTACACGTGAGCTTTCAACTAGCGTGTTAGAAAACTTCGTATACATGGATATCCCCGTATATAGCATGGGTAGAATTGAAACGATGATACAAGCAATTGCAATAACAAATTGGATGCTATTAAAGCGAAAGTAATTGCTCTTTATAATCTTTTTCATATAAATCCCCTACTTGTATTGTTTTTTATACTGCGATGGAGAAATTCCCATTCTCTTTTTAAAGCAAAAGGAAAAATAATTAGGTGAGGCAAATCCTACCTCAAGGGCAATTTCAAAGGTCTTCATATCCGTCGTTAAGAGTAATTCTTTACCTGCCTCTAACCGAATATCTAGTAGATAGTTCATAAAAGCTTCACCTGTTTCTTTTTTGAAAATTGTGCTAAAGTAATTAGGACTATAATGAAGATATTCACTTATTTTTTCTATGTTCAATTCCATATCATTATAATGAGCTATGACATATTCCTTTGCTTTGGATACCATCCTTGTAGTACTTTGAACTCTTCCCAGCATATTATGTTCAATAATCTTCTCTCCAACTTGATCTAATTCATTTTTGATATCTTCTAAATGGTTGTTTTCACTTAATATACTGAAGATATTCATATTTTTTCTTGTCAGTTCTGACATTTCAATATTAATTTCTTTTGCAGTTTTAATCATGATGGTGACTGATTCTAATAGATATATCTGATATTCATTAATAGGCGCATTGCACCTTGTAATTTCATTAAACATTTGATCTGTGTATAGGAAAAATTCTTCTTTCGTACCTGCTTTGAGAATTCTAACAAGACGCTTTTGATCGATTTCATTTAATTGAAGTCTTTTATTTATATGATCTTCTAAATCATTGATGTATATAACTTGATTATTACCTACAACCATTTTGTAGTCATGTGCATTGAATGCACTCTTTAGTGAATGATGAAGATCTAAAACATTTTTGCAGACATGTCCAACACCAATAGTAATTGTAAACTGTAAATATTTCTCTACACCTTGTCTAATTTCTTCTAACTTTGGTATATAATCTTGAATAAATTCTATTTCACTTTTCTTATTGGATTTTGCAATAATGATGACTTGATTATTTTCTAAGAAATAAGGTCCTATCTGAGCTTTTTCATCTATTTCTTTAACCATATGTAATAAAGCAACTTTCTTTAATTCTGACTTTTTTAAATCTATAGTCTTTCTCTCTTTATAGTAGTGATCTATCTTAATAACGGCTACTAAGTACAATTCCCCTTTTAAATCTACATCATAATAATCTAACCATCGGTTAATTTCTTCATAATTATACTCTCCATTGACTACAGCCTTTAGGAATATATTTTTCATGACAGGATAGCTTTTTTCATAATGATCTTTCAAATGGTCTAAATCTCTTCTTTCTTTTATTTCATTATCAATCTTCTCTTTCATCTGTTGAAGTACTTTTATTAATTCTTTAGATGAAATAGGTTTTAAAATATAATCAGAAATTTTAAGATCTATCCCTTTTTTAGCATACTCAAATTCATCAAAACCAGTCAAAACAATGATTTTTGTAAAAGGATACTTTTCTAAAATAAGCTCCGAAAGCTCTAACCCGTCCATATAGGGCATCTTAATATCTGTAATAACAACATCCGGCTTATGTTGTTCAAACATATCATAAGCCTCTTTACCATTTTCAGCCTCACAAATAATTTCAAAGCCATATTGATTCCAATCTATTTTATTAATGACACTCTTTCGAACTGTATACTCATCATCCACTAACATTAACTTATACATACACTTTCCCCTTTTATATCATAGAAATAATATAGATAACATTTAGTATATTCTAACAATTTTTTTTTAGTATTTCAAATCAAATAGGTAAATAAACCTTACTTATATTCATCTTATAAACTAAAACCTCTCATGCATAGTTGATATAACCAATGATAGTCTATTATTGCTTGTTTTAGATACATTAGCTTTAGCTAAAGAAAGAACGTCAAAAAGCTCTCTATACTTATTTGTATAGAGAGCTTTATTAACCTCTTTATGATC
>NZ_KZ672986.1:1551-1755 GCF_002964605.1 Vallitalea okinawensis | reverse complement strand
GAGCGCGAGACGGGATTCGAACCCGCGACCCTCGCCTTGGCAAGGCGATGCTCTACCACTGAGCCACTCACGCTTAGTATGTACAGTTATTAATCCATTTACTTATGTAAAAGTTGGTAGCGGAGGACGGAATCGAACCGCCGACACTACGGGTATGAACCGTATGCTCTAGCCATCTGAGCTACTCCGCCACATGTGTTAAAA
>NZ_KZ672986.1:1302-1541 GCF_002964605.1 Vallitalea okinawensis | reverse complement strand
AGCGGAGGACGGAATCGAACCGCCGACACTACGGGTATGAACCGTATGCTCTAGCCATCTGAGCTACTCCGCCATATGTACTTCAGTATCATTATGTCATAATTTGAGACATTTATATGAAACAACTTAATAAATTAAATTGTTGAATGGGCGCAACAGGGCTCGAACCTGTGACCCCCTGCTTGTAAGGCAGGTGCTCTCCCAGCTGAGCTATGCGCCCTAATATTACTGAATTAATC
>NZ_KZ672986.1:909-1292 GCF_002964605.1 Vallitalea okinawensis | reverse complement strand
ACAGGGCTCGAACCTGTGACCCCCTGCTTGTAAGGCAGGTGCTCTCCCAGCTGAGCTATGCGCCCTAATATTACTGATTTACTTCTCACTGGGATGGGAAGTAAAACGACCCAGAAGGGACTCGAACCCTCGACCTCCGGCGTGACAGGCCGGCGTGCTAACCAACTGTACCACTGGGCCATATTTATTTGAAGCCGACGATCGGACTTGAACCGATAACCTGCTGATTACAAGTCAGCTGCTCTGCCAATTGAGCCACGTCGGCATATTCAAGCTATTACCTATATCAACTCTAATTCATCCCAGTAATCTATATCTGTATGAATAGAAAAATATCGGTCTCTTCAAGGAACTTCTAGTGGTTGTTTGTAATTTGTAGGCTT
>NZ_KZ672986.1:506-899 GCF_002964605.1 Vallitalea okinawensis | reverse complement strand
TGAAGCCGACGATCGGACTTGAACCGATAACCTGCTGATTACAAGTCAGCTGCTCTGCCAATTGAGCCACGTCGGCACATCATTAATGCCTAACATAACTCTCATTCATTTTACATTATCGCAATGTCCTTTCGGACCAGCTACTCTTGTCTCATCCAAATCATAGATTCGCTTACATGAATTGAGCCATGTTAACATATCATTATTTCTAGTGGTGTTTGTAATTTCTAGGCTTATTTCTGTGATATCACTGTCAAAGATCTATATACAAGCCTTAAGGCTGATGACCCGTAGGGGAATCGAACCCCTGTTACCGCCGTGAAAGGGCGGTGTCTTAACCGCTTGACCAACGGGCCTTATAAGACTATAAATGTCTTAATCTTATTTATTAAA
>NZ_KZ672986.1:0-496 GCF_002964605.1 Vallitalea okinawensis | reverse complement strand
TGACCCGTAGGGGAATCGAACCCCTGTTACCGCCGTGAAAGGGCGGTGTCTTAACCGCTTGACCAACGGGCCTTATATGAATTTTAGAGTTTAGCGATTCTTACTTTTCATGTTAGGATACGTTATCGTAACTTTGAAAAGTTAAAGGAGCTTAACTATAAATGTCAAAATTATTTAATGGCGGAGAAGGTGGGATTCGAACCCACGGCCCCTTTCGGAGTCACTGGTTTTCAAGACCAGCTCCTTAAACCACTCGGACACCTCTCCACGCAAAAATACGGCAGCCACTTACTCTCCCAGGCAGTCACCCACCAAGTACCATCAGCCGTCTATGTCTTAACCATCGTGTTCGGTATGGGAACGGGTGTTACCCATAGACGCATCGCCACCGTAAAAGTTATACAATTGTTTTTGTATCTTCAAAACTACACATTGAATCGACTTTAATATTCCAATAATAACTCTTACTAAATCTTTTTAGGTCAAGACCTCGACC